>CAZEMW010000084.1:0-9371 GCA_964513105.1 uncultured Fibrobacterota bacterium | reverse complement strand
CGGAGCTGCAATCGAACGGGGGACGGAGCTGCAATCGAACGGGGGACGGAGCTGCAATCGAACGGGGGACGGAGCTGCGTTCAGCAATTGAACAATTCCCCTCGCATCGGCCCCTGGCTCCGGTACCCACGAACCGGGATGTCCCGCATGTATTTCCCCGGCAAACTGTAGCTTGCAGTGGAAACGAAGATAGTTACTAAACTAAGCCGCGTTGAGCGGAAGAATACCGCTACTGTATTGCGGCATATGATACTGTACGCAAGACAAATCCACCAAGAAGGGTGGATTTGTCAGCTACAGGATCTGTCCGGGAGACATTCACTAGGGATGAGAAATTCAACCAAATGCTGGACTCATACGCGACAAAAACCGAGAAGACCGCGTCTGTCGTATCCACGCTCAAACCGTGTATGGAATCTCTGCTTGCCTCGAATCCGCTGCTCAAGCCGTTTTCGGCCACTGCAACAATAGTCCTTCACGGCTCCACCGTGCATAGCATCCACGACGGTTTTTCCGACCTGGACTGTTGGCTGGTACTCAATGAGGACGAGGAAGCAACGTTCTTTCTCCAATGACAAAAGGAATGGCTACGTATGATGCATATCGGCCGAATCGACCAAATAACGCCAGTGAGAGGCGACAGCGTTGAAGATCCTGATGCGAGAGTTGAGCATAATCGACTTGCGCACCAAAACAATATTTCGTATCAAAAGGCAGCGGGGGATGTAACCTGTTGTCGCGAGGGAGACGAATACTTGAAGTGAGCGGGTGCGATTGGCAAATACCTGGCCCCTCAGTTCAGGTGATAATTCCAATGGTGCTCGGCGGGGGGGGACATTCACCCAGAGTCCCCCCAACTCGACACACCGCAACGAATGTCGATATCGTACGCGAGTTCATCGATGCACCAATTACGGTAGGCGAGGAGCAAAAGGGTCTGTCGCGGCTGGAACTGGATGTATAGGCGAAAAGAGGCTATGGAAATTCTTGAAAGGTAAACGGCATGATAACAGTAAAAGGTAAATACACAACGGCAAAGGTCATGATCGATACGGTCGATCCCAACTGTCTAGCCCAAATAAACTCATTTGTGAACCATTCCGCGTTCACCAATCCGGTGGCGATAATGCCGGATACGCATGCGGGAATGGGCTCGGTGATTGGTTTTACCATGCCCCTTGGCCCGCGCGTGATCCCGAATGTGGTGGGCGTGGATATCGGGTGTGGGATGCTTTCGGCAAATATCGGCCCAACGTTGCCACGCTCTCTGGAGGAACTCGACCACAAAATCAGAGCACAGGTACCGTTTGGGCACAGCACTCACGATACACCTCTTGTCAAAATAAAGAACGGATTCCCCTGGCATGAGGCGTCGGTACTGGGTGAGAAATTCGCTGTGGAATACCGCCAAAGATTCGGGGCTGCGATGGAGATCCCCCGGTATTCGGAGCAGTGGTTCCTTAATACCTGTAGCAGGATCGGGGGACAAATCAGGAGATATATAAACTCGTTGGGAACCCTGGGAGGTGGCAATCACTTCATCGAAACCGGTGTGTCCGAAAAAGGGGATCACTGGATCACGATACACACCGGTTCAAGAAATCTTGGCAAACGAATCTGTGAATACTGGCAGAGAAGGGCTCAGAAGTCGCTGAAACATCTTCAGAAAAATGTCATGCGCGATGAGATCGAAAGCATACGGTCCCGATACGATGGGGAAGATATCGAGAATCATATCCGGGCGGTCCGGGAGAACTATGGTATCAATGCAATCGATCTGAAAGGTCTGGAATGGCTTGAAGGTGAAGCTGCGTGCGAGTACTTAATCGACATGGTTTTTTCACAGGTGTATGCCTCAGTCAACAGGCGGACCATTTTATCCGTCATCATGAGAATTCTGGGGGTCGAACCGTGCGATATGATTGAGACGGTGCACAATTATATCGATTTCGAAGATTTCGTTATTCGTAAAGGAGCCATACGGTCCTATGAAGGAGAACGGATGATCATTCCATTCAATATGCGGGACGGATTGCTGATCTGTATGGGCAAATCAAATCCGGTATGGAATAATTCGGCACCGCACGGGGCCGGACGGGTCATGAGCAGGTCCGAAGCGCGCAAACGGCTCGATGTGGGGGAGTTTTCTCGACAGATGTCGGGGATATTCTCCACATCGGTTGGCCGGGGCACACTCGACGAATGCCCGAATGCCTACAAGCCGGCCGAGCGGATCGAGGAAGCGATTCAAGAAACCGCAGAGATTGTTGAAAGAGTGAAACCACTGCACAATATGAAAGACGGCGGGGGAGCGAACTTCTCGGCCGGAAGGAGGTCCGGAAAACGCAGATAAGTCATGGTCGTCGAAGTACCGGTCGAGAAGGCGCTTGAAATCGGTGAGGCACCCGATGATAGGCAAAGGCCATATCTCACAAGCCTCTGGTGCATACGTGCACATAAAAGGAAAACATAGCATATAAAAAGATCCCGCTGCCCATTACGTGATCCCGTACTTTACTACCAAGTCGGGGAAAAGGCCTCCAAAGAGCCTGTCCGGGTGGGCTGTTGGTATCTCGCCTTGTGGAAACCTGCCGGACGCTATTACACGATGTCATTTCAAAGGAGCTGATAATGAAGTTGGAGAGACGAGAGATACTGAAAATGGCGGGTGCCGGCTCACTGGTCGCCGGTTCCGGCGTACTCGGCAAAGCATTTTCGAGTACTTTTTCCAGAAATGAATCTCGCCCTCCGAATATCATCCTGGTATTGGCCGATGATCTTGGCTGGCATGATATCAGCACCAACAATCCCGACAATGAATTCGTTAACACGCCCAACCTTGAATACATGGCCGATAACGGAACGGAGTTCAAGATGGCGTACGCCGCCGTACCAGTGTGCTCACCCACCCGGGCCAGCATACTCTCGGGTCGGTATCCGGCGCGTGACGGCATAACGACATGGATTCGAAGCGGGAGCGGCGTCCATCTTCCTCCCGATCAGATGAATGTTGCCAGAGCACTCAAAACCGCGGGATACACCACCGCATACACGGGCAAATGGCATGTTGGCTGGGAAGAGGAGCATTGGCCCGACAAAATGGGGTTTGATCATTGCCAGGGGGTGCGTGAGATGGACAACGACGACAAACTGCCGGGTGAGCTGGGGCTTGACTACAAGTTTCGCGAATTGTCGGAATTCATGGAGTCCCACACCGACGAACCGTTTTTCTACGAATTGGCCCTTCAGGCGGTACATAACGGCGACAATTTCGCCTCGGATGAGCTTTACAATAAATATCTTGATTTGCTCCAGGGAACCACTCCGGCCGAGATGTCGGTCGAGGAGGCCGCGGGGTATTACGCAACCCTCGAGCATATTGACATCAACATGGGTAAGCTTCTTCAGAAAACCCGCGACCTGGAGATCGACGACAACACCATTATCGTGTACTTTTCAGACAATGGCGCCAACAAACGACTCGATGGGACATATCTTGCGGGGGTCAAGCACGGCACTGGTGAAAACGGGGTCAGGGTACCGCTCATATTTTATGGCCCGGGAATCCCCAAGGGCAAGCAAATCCATGAAATGGCATGCAGTATAGATCTTTATCCAACCTTCTGTTCGTTTGCGGGAATCGAAGTGCCGAACAAGGACGACATCGATGGGATGAGTCTCAAGCCGCTCATTGATGATGAACTGGAGGTTCTTCCGCGTGAGTACCTGTTCTTCAGTATGGAATCAAGGGACCATTCCCTTGAAGACCTGAATGTCGTGGTACGCGGCAGAGAATGGAAAGCGTATGCAAAAACGAAGGGGGTAAAGGAACTATTCAATATGAAAGACGATATCAGTGAGACAACGGATCTGGAAGACGAGTACCCCGATATCGCCAACCAGCTCTATGCCGCCGCTTATTATTGGCGTGAAGATATCGGCGCCTATCCCGGTGAACCACCGGATCCCGTTGAGATACGCCGCAATAGCGTGCGCAGCCCCCGGACAGGTCGAGCACCCGTATCGGATAAGTATCTGTTGAATGGCCGCAAAGCGCCCGAAAGAAAGCACAAACTACGATTTCCCCATAACCGGACGGTCAAGAAATGACAATTTGACAGGGCTTGAGACACCGATGCCTCCCTGGTCACCGATCGAGGCACGGAGCTTCATATGGGAAGTTGAGTGGAGCCGTTTTTTGCGTATCCCAAATTGTTGCCGATTGATTGAGCTGTCTAAACCCGGGCCGGCCTGTTCCTACTTGCCGGCTCTCTGAATAGGACCGTCCATTGTTCTCCCGGATCCCGACGAACTACGATAGAGAAATATTCATCCAGCACCTTCTTACTTCCATTTCCGCGGCCCAAACACACCGGAACATCCGGGCTCCAGAAGTACGCATTCGCCGGTAGTTTTCACTAGTAGAGCGTTTCCGAAGTAACGTTACTGAATCGGTGAGCGATCAGTGGGGCAATCGAGGCGCGAATGAGGAGAATACTGGAAGTATTTGACGATTGAGCAACGAAGACTGCGCCGCTGAGCGCCAGCGAGATTGTAACGTTATTTTGGAATCGCTCTACTAGGAAGAGAACCCCACCCATTTCGAAGGGCATGGCCCTCTTCCATGTATCCCCCGACCTGCTCGAACAAGGTCTTTCTGTACGAGAGATTGTTTCCGTTTAGCGCTTCAATTGAACCTCCGTGCCGTTCTCACCAATGATCACTCCGGCCGGGGTTCTCTCCGGCAAAGGGCGATCCACCACCGGCGTCCCGGCTTTGCGACCTCTGACGTCATATGAGGGGGTCGCGCGTTTTTGCAGAAGTTCTCCGGGTTTTGGAGGTGTAGCTCCCCTGAGGGGCGTGCTGTCGTCCAGAACTGTTACCGCAATAATCTCGCTCGAAGCCTTTTCGCCGTCGTGCACCTGAATGCCGACCGTATACTCGCCGACTGCGGAAAACTGCGCGTAGGTGGATATCTCGTTCGGAGAGGTAAAGGTCACGTTTCCGGGGCCAAGTTCCTTTCTCCACTCATAGCTCATCTCGCCATTTTCAGGAAGGCCGTCGTCGGTCACGGTGGCTTCGAGCAGAAGCGAGTCTGAGTGAAGAACGGTGTCGGCGGAAATGGTTTCCACATTCGGGGCTTTGTTTTCCGATTGGCCGGTGGTGTCTTCGGTGCATTCGGAAGGCCAATTGCCGAAATCGGGAACCCAGCAGATCCCGGCGCTATCGAATTTTGTTGGAAACAGGTCGCTAATAACCAACTTCTCATTGGGCGTGGCCAGAGTAGGGGCCCAGGTTTGCCAGGAAATCTCGGCCATCTCAAAGACCTTCACATTGTTTATCAATCGCTCGAAATCAGTGCTTTTGGTGGATTCATCCTTACTTTTGAATTCGGTGCAGACAGCCGCATATCCTGCATCCTTCAGCTCCTGAATCTCTTCTTCTCCTCCTCCACCGTAGCCGTAATGAAATCCAATCGAAGCATTGTCATAGGAAATGCCCTCAACGTCAACTTTTGAGACGGCTTGTCCAGTCCCTCCGAGATTGGCGAAGGTCCACAGTATCTGATGTGTTTGGGATGCTGCCGTCAGCACAAGCTCATGAAGCGTCTTGACCATGGCAATGTCTTCGTCGTCGTAGTTACGCGCATACCACTTCACCGGCTCGTTCATCAGCTCATAAAGCACATGGGTTTCATCCTTGTATTTCGGTGCGATGTATTCCCAGAACTGTTTCATGTGGTCCAGATCGTAATGCCCGACATCATGGTAATTTATGATGACATAGATCCCGTCCTCCGCGGCCCATTTCACAAAGGAATCAATCGCCGGTTCGTAGGTCTGCGGGACAATCTGATCTTTGGTATAGCGTTCGCCGTTAAAGGCGTGATAGGCCGTGTAACAGAGGCGGATAGTATTCAATCCGTAGTCTCTGCTGATTTTTCTGAAGAAATCTCGATACTCCGGTTCACGGATGAAACCAAGCGTTCCGGGAGAATCCTCGTCGATATACGGTCCGAGCCAAAGCGGTAATCCCCGAAGATGAGTTCCTCGGTCGGTAACAACCGTGCCGCCCTCCATCGAGACCCGACCGCGCGGGGCGGGATACGCGGCGAGAAAAAAACCGCTAACTACAAAAAAAAGCATAGCCTTATGGCAAAAAAAGTGCAGATTCATACCCCCGCCTTTGCCTTGGAAAAATTCCTGGTATTTGTAATTAATATACGGAATTTCCAGCGAAAAGGGATATTTCGACAGGAATTCTGCGGTCTTAGTATATTGTCGTCCAGAAACTATTTGCGTGCACCCACTGCCGGTAGGGGAACCCGGACACGCGCGAGCTCGCATACGCAGGGAGGATCGAATGATCGTCGGACTGGCAAAAGAGATGAAGACGGATGAATACCGGGTCGGACTTACGCCTGCGAGTTGCAGAGAGTATGTCAGTCACGGACACATGGTGATTGTTGAGCGCGGGGCGGGACAAGGATCGGGTTTCACCGACGGGGCATATGAAAAAGCCGGTTGCACCATCGCCGGCAGAAAAGCCGTCTTTGATCGTGCCGAGATGATTGTCAAGGTGAAGGAACCGCTCGAAGAAGAATACGAACTGTTACACGAAGGGCAAATTCTGTATACCTACCTTCATCTGGCCTCCGGAAGGGCGCTCACAGAGGCTCTCCTCGAACGAAAAATCGTTGGTATCGCCTACGAAACCGTCATGGAAGACGACGGCACGCTTCCGCTGCTCAAACCGATGTCGGAGATAGCAGGAAGGCTTTCTATTCAGGAGGGAGCAAAATACCTGGAAAAATCGTTCGGCGGCCGGGGGATACTTCTGGGTGGAGTTCCGGGAATCGATCGGGGCAAGGTCGTGATCCTGGGCGGTGGTGTCGTAGGAACTAACGCGTGCAAAATTGCAGTGGGAATAGGTGCCGAAGTGACCGTGCTTGACCTGTCGGCCCGACGTTTGGAATACCTCGACGACATTTTCGGGAGCGCGATAACGACGCTCTACTCAAACGAAGCGAATATCGAAAAAAGTCTGGTCCAAGCCGACCTGGTCGTTGGTGCCGTGCTGATTCCGGGAGCCGCGGCGCCCCGGCTTATCCGACGAGAGCATTTGAAATTGATGAAAAACGGAGCTGTAATTGTCGACGTTGCGGTCGACCAGGGGGGGTGCTGTGAAACCATCCGCCCCACCTCACACAGCGAGCCGATATTCATAGAAGATGGTGTGGTACACTACGGAGTGACGAATATGCCGGGGGTGGTTGCCTTAAGCTCCACGAACAGTTTGACCAGTGTTACCAACCGTTATGGACTACTGATTGCGGATAATGGGGTGGAAATGGCCCTGAAGATCTCCGCTCCCGTCCGTCGAGGTCTGAACCTGTATAAAGGGAAACTGACGAACAAAGCCGTTTCCGAGGCACACGGAATCGTGTATACGCACGCGGTGGACTGATTGCGACGCACCCCCGAAAGATCGAGATGAGCCTGATATTTCAACCCGAGAACGTGCATTTCGACACCACTCGGTGTACGTTCTCGGGCTCTCTCGAACAGGTACTACTTATTGGTTCTTCGGGATCACGATTCTGTTGCCGGTTTCGCCCAAAAGCAGCATCGGCGCAAGCCCCGTTCGGATTGCCGATCGAAAGCGCCCGGGGGAGGTTGGACCGCGTGCACAAGGATTCGGGAGTGGAGCAATACATTTTCTGGAAGTTATCGTTCCTCGAGTCAGTGTGTGGCTTCGATACCGAAAAGGTCGGACGTCGGGGATAATCACCTCTATCGTAACCGAGAATGACCGTTCAGGTCTGGTATTATCGCTTCGAACACTGGCGGCGTGAAGGCGGGAGCCGAAATTTGATTTCTCCAGCTCCGTCTGCCAAGGGTGATTGCGATACGTTCAGGACCTACCTGAATCTACTTGTCCACTACCGTCTTCTTCACTGCCTTGCCGCGACCCGACTTCTGGAGATACAAGCCCGCAGGCAACTGGAACGGAGTTGTTACACCGCCGGGTTGCGGAATCAACTGACCCCGCGGGTTGACTAAATAGATCCTGCCTTGTCTTGCCGGTATCTCACGGAATTGCATCGACGGATTCGGGGTGAAGCGGCTTTGTTCCGGATGCTGAAAAACCGAAAGCGTTCCGCCTTGAACTTCCACGATGTAATCCTCAATATTCTGCTCTTCGATCTCGAGCCACGCGTTTCTTTTGTCCTGCCATCGCTGGTAGATAGCCGCTTCGTCTTCCCAGAGACCCTCCATGTAATCGCCGGCGTAGGGTATCAGAAGATCGATCCAGCAGCAGAGCTTGTCGCGTTCTTCCTGAGTCAATTCAATATCTTTGTGGCCGGCGTCAAGATGGCCGATAAGGTCGCTTTCGAATGACCCGTCGAGGTACGGAGGAAGCAATTCAGGAGGACCAAGTCCGTCTATCCAGCTCACATAGCCGAGAAGATTCCAGTAGGAACGTGTGCTGTATCGTGGACCGAATCGGGATTTGCCCTCTCGGTCTCCGCGACGTCTATCTTGTCCATGATAGTAAAGAAACTTATCTTCATTCGGTCCGGTCACCTGTGTTGCACGAAAGTCGACCGTGGTCACGCCATCGTGAACGCCGCCGTCATGGCATCGAACGCATTTGTCATCCAGTATGGGCTGTATCTCATTCTGGAAGCTAAAACCCCGTGCGGGGCCATAGAACTCTTTGAGTGGCTCAGGACCACGTCTCTGGGCTGTCGTGGTAGTCGTGGGTGGGATCTCATCCTTTTTCTCATGGCATCCCACGCAGCTCTGACCCTCTCCGGGCTGCAGAACGGTCCAACTACGCATGGTCTGTGCTACGTAGCCGTTGGTATCCACCAGCTGAAAATACAACGGCATTCGCACCGGCGCGGTAAACCAGGCCGATCCGTCTTCGTACACATCGGCTTCTCCGAGTATAACCTTGACATCCCAGGTCCCGTTGCTGGCGGCGACCGGAAGGTATGAATCACCCGCGGCGCTGGGCGGAAGTGAACGCGCGCGATACTCGATACCGACAACCCTGATGCGGTCGATCGTGCCTCGGTCGATACCCTCGGAGGACTCCCCGTGATACACGTCAATGATGCTGAAATTGCCTTCGGATTTCGTGTAATCCACCGGGACCGTGGGCGTCTGCGGGGGAGTGCGGGCGGAGAGCGGCATCGGTTTCGAGCAGGACATGTCTGGATCGGTTGAGATAGCAAGCACTTCTCTCGTACCGTCTCGGGTAACAAAAGCGATGCTGAAAGGAGGAGCGTCTTTGACATCCTCATCCAGGTATCGGTGCGAAACCAGGAACGCATTTTCATCCAAAGGGTATGGGTATTGGTA
>CAZEMW010000083.1:0-9386 GCA_964513105.1 uncultured Fibrobacterota bacterium | reverse complement strand
AGTCCTCGGAGTCCGAGTGGTTCCGCTCTACTGGGGAAATTTCATTCTATTGAAAAACTTTGTTCTTGAAAACGAGCCGAACAGCACGATCTTTCCCCGCGCCGACGGTTCGCTCGAGAAAACGAGCATCGGCGTGGGAGCTCGGTTCACCACCCTTCACTGGCCCGCTGTTGCCTGGACTATGGCGCAATTGGGCGTTTCCCTGACGGCGAATCAGAATTCAATACCTCGTGAACTAGTGTATGATCCCGATGCCATGCTCCGGGACAAACTCAGCGAGTGCCCGTTTCCGTTTATCGGCAGGAGCGTGCCCGAAGGGCACCAGGGCCAGTCGGTGCACGGCATGAGCCATGCTTCCGTAATCACCTATCTGAAGTATGGGCTTCATCGCAAGGGGATCGTATGGGGATTCAACGCAGATCATCAACCCATAGGGGGACGCTTCGATGCAGTCGAGAACGAACTGGTGGCGGGAAGCCTCTTTGCATCGTATATCACCTATGACCTCAGTCCGGAACTGACGCAGACCCAAATGGTTGAGAATGACGAGGAACTTGAGAACGCGTTTTTCGATATTGTGGATCAGGACTTGTTCAAGGCCGTGGCAGATCGATTGGAAAACTTTGAGATATCCATCGACCAAACCGAGCTCAAGCGATTGGTCACCTACCTTACACCGGCCATGAAGAAAATGAAACGTCGGGACGAGCTCTATACCGGGATCAGAAATCACCATTTCACTACGCCGGAGGGCCGAAGGTTCTTCAAAGAGCTTTCCATCGATGAGCTTCCCGGTCAAACCACCCCTGAAACGCTCGCCGTTTGCCTGGCCATGGTGGAAGAAATTGGGGTTCATTTCCAGTACGTAGCTCCGAATATCGGGTTCCAGAAGAACTTTCCCTACGAAGACAACGAGGAGCTTTCTGAAAAAGTACGGCAGCTATATGCAATGGCCGAGAAATTCGGCGTCTCTATAGGATTTCATTCCGGAAGCGGAAAATCTGCCGAGAACTATGGCGTATGCGGTCGTGCAACCAATGGAAATTTCGAAGTGAAGACTTCCGGACGCTATACCTATGAAATGGGGGTGGCGCTCTCGCAATCCTCAAATCCCGAAGACCGAAAACTGTGGGAGGACTGGTACTCATTTACGAGAGAACTTGCCGTCCGCGGTGCGTTCAGTGGCAATGAGGTGCAAAAGCGGTTCGCGCGAGAGTTTATTACTCACGCGTTGCAGACCGAGAGCAAGACTGAGGCCGCCGTGTTTGGTTCGGAGGAATCGCTTCGTACCGCTTTGGCAGAACTCTCACCGTCCCCGGATCATATGTTTTGGTTTGAGTACAATTTTCTGTACGTACTGGCTGGGGGAGGCCGTCTCGATCAATTGGGGGATCATTCGCGAACCGGATACGAGCAGCGTGAGCGGTTTTATACGATAAGCGACGAGGGACAACTCCGCTTTGCGCGGCGAATAGCCGAGTATCTCATTTTTCTCACCGAATCAACCGGTATGGTAACGGCGAAAAAAGCCGGTGAGACCCGGAAAAAATTGGCGGCATACAAGTCTCCCGAAGACATGTACGACGATATTTCCTAGCCGGCCCAAGTTTCGCAGTCGAAAGCGAGCAGTAAGCGTAAGAGTAGAGCCGATGTTTCCATCGGCTCTTTTGCTGTTTGCGGGGAAAACGAAGATACTATTCGACTTTGGACAGTCCCGTCCTATCGACCAGAAATCTCAATTCCTCCAGTTTCTGTTCGGCCTCACCGGCCCAGGCTCCTTTCGGATGCTTCTCAACATACCTGGTGAGCAGATTTATGGCTCCGGGATAGTCCGCAAGACAATTGGCTTTCAGGTTGGCCATTTCCCACAACATTTGCGACCGAGCCTGGGGGGTAGCGGCTCTGTGGTACTCGCGCTCCAGTCTCCTATAGGCTCGATCGAAATCTCCTATGCCTCGGTAGCACTGCGATATTTTGCCCGCGATGGTTGCCCGATCTTCCAGACTCAGCTTCGGTGATTTATGTAAATCTCTCAGAAGCGCCAGGGCCTTGCCGTATTCTCCGATCGTCATCTGAATCATTGCCTCAACAAAAGACGGATCATCAACAAAATCCTCGGGCATATCCTCTTCTTGAGATAGTTCGGACTCTTTCGGCTGCGTCTGGGTTTCATAAGACCGATTCGGCACCGTGTGTCTTCTCGGACGACGAGTTACGCTCTCGGCCAACGAGACATCAAGAGCCAAATGCTCCCGAGCGTCCACTTCAATTTGCCGTGTTTCGGAGTCATATCCTTTCATCGCGAGGGTGATCCCATGGACACCTTCATTTCTGGTGGTCAAAAGCGGAGTGGTTCCGAGAATTTCGCCGTCGGAGGTGACCGTAGCGCCGGTCGGATTCGAGCGCACCTCGAGTATGCCCGTCGGTTGTGAATCGGAATCGGCATTCATGGCCAGGGAAAGAAGCGAAAGGTCTCGCAGCTCACGGCCGGAGGATGACTTTGTCACTTCTCCGGTATTTGTTTTCCTCATGGCCAGTTCATTTCCGGCTGATACCATTTGGGATTCACCCGACAACCGGCTCAGCATCGAGACTTTTCCTTCGTACACCCGCAGAAGAGTCTCATTAGCATCCGTTGCGGGGGAGTCGACACTGACTGAGAAAACGGTACCCACAACCCGACAATCGGCATGGGCGGTCGATATTCCAAAATGCATACCAGGTTTGCGCTCGGCAACAGTTGCGAGAATGTGCCCGCGATCAAGACGAAAATCCAGGTTCCTGCTGTTTGCGGCTACTACCTGAAGTCGAGTGCCGGAAGAAAGACGCACAGCGGTAGCCGAATCCAACTGAAGCGTGAGAGATCCGGATTCGCCCGTCTCAAAAACGGCACCCGCGAAGACCGGGTTATCACGCAGATTTCCCGGTGAAATGCTTCCTCTGCTCCCATCAGTCTCGTAAGAAATCGTCCCGGCCACTGAGAGAACGCGTGATGCGATCGGGGAGGGCTGCTTAAATACACTGAGAGATCCGCTGAATATGAATGCAATTACCAGTGCCGCAACTGATACTGCCGCGGACGGTATCCATATTCGTTTCCGAGGGGCGATCGGTCGTGGTCGAGCCTTCTCCTGTTGAAGCTCATCCAGCCGGGCGAAAACCTCATTCTGCATCAGAGTCCACTCGCGCTCACTCCTGGTCGGGCGAGGAACTCCCTTGAGAAGTTCGCGCATCCTGGTCACTTCCGGATCTTTGTTCTGTTGCTCAAGCTTTTTCATGCCTCGGACCTCAGCTGGTTACGCAGATGCTTCTTCAGTTCCTTGCGGGCGTGAAAAAGCCGCGATTTTACCGTTCCAACAGGTTTTTCGACCGTAGCGGCAATTTCTTCCAGAGATCTTCCCTCAATCTCAAACATCACTATCACCAAGCGTTTTTCCATATTAAGCTTGCCCAGTGCATCCGATATCGTTTCATGCAGTTGTTTCTTTTCAAATTCATGTGCCGGTCCGTAGCTCTCCGGAGCTTTGGCCGTGGCGGTTATGTCGTCACCACCGGAAACCACTTCTATTTTGCGCTTCCGGTATTTGTGCCGCAACTGATCGGTGCAGACTCTTGACGTTACCCGGTACACCCAGGTATCAAGTGAAGAGAGCCCCTTAAACCCGCTCAAGCTCTGAAACAGGCGGATAA
Organism: uncultured Fibrobacterota bacterium; assembly: GCA_964513105.1. GTDB lineage: Bacteria > Fibrobacterota > Chitinivibrionia > Chitinivibrionales > CAYFVL01 > CAYFVL01. The sequence continues at coordinate 5,696 of CAZEMW010000083.1, read as the reverse complement.
ATACCTGCTGCGTTACATCATCCACATCGTGACCGGTACCCAGCAGGCGATACACCAGGTTGAGGACAACTTCGCGGTATCTTCTAAAAATTTGAAGCTGCGCTCGACGGTCACCGGCGACACAGCCTTCTATCAGATATTCAGTATCGTCGATGACTGGGCTCCTCTCCCGTTCACTATGGGAATAGTCGGAGTTTTGGTCGCCAGGTTTCAATGTTTCTGCATTTTTTCGCATCACGAATCCTGAAAATCGAGTGAGATAATCGGCCACGGGGCTCTACATGCCCCAAATGCCTGCCGCTAACATACTACAGGCCGCAGCGTGTGGAAAAAACGACATGAGTGTTCATGCAGAATCCAAGAATTACGTGTCCTTTTGTACCCGAGGGCCGTCTCTCCAGGATTGTTTTGCTTCCTTTGTTGGGAGTGCTGGTCATTCCTTATCTTTGCCTTTTGTCGCTTCACACACACTTTTCGGATAGATGCACACAAAAAGCGCGGATTCCGAGACAAAAACATTATGCCCAAGAGTATTTTGTTTATTATGGGAATGAGCACCGGCTGTGCTCCACTCTCGGATCGGCCGGCCGAAGTCGCACACCCTGTGCGTGAATTCGTGGTAACCCGGGGTTTCGCACCAGTTTATGCAAAGTGCCGCGATTCGGCTGTACAGCTCGAGCTGAACTCTGGTGAGGGAGTACGAACAGGCGGTTGCACTAGTTGTAGCGCCAGGCTCTTCGATGTCGAGCGAAGCAACATTTCAAATCGAGGACAACATGGTTCAGGAATCCGGAAAAACAAATCTGGCGATTGTCGGTATCAACCATGAAACAGCGGGGCTCTTAAGCTCCCTGCTGGAATCGGACGAGGTCCGAATTCTACGTATCCTCAATCCGGAAACCGAAAACCTCAGTGATCTTCGCCGGTACCGTGAGCTGGACATGGTGGTCAACACGACTCATTTGGCGGAAACGGATCGTGCACTACGGGGCCTGGGGCTGAGAAATGTGGATGTGATCGGCAGTCTGAGTGCAAAGATTCTGTTTCTATCCGGCAGAAAAGGGATGTCTCCGGGGGTGGAGAGTTCGGACAAGAACCGGGTGCTCGAAAGCCTTCGAGAGATCAGGCAAGCGGTTTTGCTCTCAAAGAACCGCGACGAGCTCCTTAAGCTTGTCCTCACGGTCGCGATGCGGTCCAACGATGCCGATTCGGGCTCGATTATGCTGCTGGATGCGGAAAAGCGCTTTCTGAAAATTGAAATCGCGAACGGCATCTCCGAGGATATCGTAACATCCACGGTGCAGAAAGTCGGTAAAGGGATCGCAGGCAAGGTCGTTCGCACCGGAAAACCGATACTTCTTAACGGTAGTCCTTCAAACGGTTCGAAAAAATCTCCCGAACGCAGTGACATAACCTCGTCGATATGCTGTCCGCTGATCATCGACGGTGAATCTGTCGGCGCACTGAGCATCAATTCTACCCGTCCGGGAGTGGTATTCTCCCGAAACGATCTTGATTACCTCAGCCGCCTTGCCGGTTTTACCGCGGATGTGATCCGGACTTCGACTCAGCTGGAGCACGGCAATTTTTCGAGTGTCTCACTCTCCCTGATGGAGAATGCGAGAAACATTCTGCAACTTCAGTATTCGTTTGAAGAACGCCTTAACCTTCTGCTGCTTCGCGTTGTCAACTCTCTCGGTGGAGAAATCTGCAACTATTACTCCTATAATCATGAACTCGGTACATTCTATGTTAAGGGCTCAAGCTCCTTTGAAGTCGCAATGTTAAAAGGAAAGGTACTGAAGCTGAACCAGTATCTTGCAAAGCGAGCTGTAGAGGCCGAGGGGGCCACCGCAATGAGTGTGGTGGACGACAAAAGTTACCGGCGGAGAAACAAATGGTACATCCTTCAGCCGCTGACTATCGAGGAGAATCTCGTTGGGCTCCTGTTTCTTCACCTGGTCACGGACAGTGATTGCGTGGAGGAAGAGAAAACTCTGCTCGGCAAGCTGTCTGATCTGATTGCCGCCGAGATGTCGCACAGTCATCGGGAGAATCGGTTTCGCTCTCAGTCGGTAAAATACTCAGCGATTTCCGAGGCTTCGTTTGATTTGGCGGTCGGGGGTACCCCCAAGGAAATGGCACGGGTGGTCGTCTCGAATGCTTGCCTTATTCTTGAGGCCGAAGTAGCAATATTTCGCATTTATGAACGGGAAAACGAAGAACTGGTGCTTCTTGAGTCATGCTCACTCACCGGCAAAGAGCGTCTTCGGGAGATAGAACGGTTCGACGGCCGAGTCGCCGAACACTCGTTCAGTAAAAATGATGTTGTGCTGCTGAGTGAATTCGAGGGCACCGAGTTTTCCTCCGCCCCCGATGTCGGCATCAGGACGGTCATGAGCATGAACCTTTCCCGGGAGGGAGCGCGGCTTGGAACATTGTCCTTATACAACAAAATGTCACTCGATTTCTTCGGCAAAGCGCAGTTCGACAAAGGTGACGCCGAAGTCTTTCTAAACTACTGTCTCCAGGTCGCTAAAGCGTTCAGACGCATGATCCCCGAGATGTTTCAGGCCTGATCAACTTATTTTTTTGTAAAGGAAATGCGTGAGCGTCGCAAAACGGGAAGCCAAATCCTATACAAGAATCACCCTTGCTCTGGACATCTTCGGGAAGCTTACGAGCGGCGCGTGGAAAGGATACCACGAGCTTGGGATCGTGAAACATCAGATTTCCCTGTTCGACGAAATACGTATATCCGAGTCGAACGAAACGGCGGTTGTCTGTCGCGATCCCGCCGTGCCGTCGGATCAGAGGAACATATGCTGGACGGCTGTCGAGCTGGTACGACAGCGGTTCGGTATCGGGCAGAGCGTTCGCGTTGACATCAATAAAAACATTCCCGTCGAAGGAGGGCTGGCGGGAGGCAGCACGAATGCCGCAACGGTACTCATGCTTTTGAATGATATGTGGAGTCTAGGCCTTAACGCGAATCAACTGGTGGATCTCGGACGTACAATCGGCATGGATGTGCCATTCTATTTTTTCGGGAAAACCGCTTTTGATTCCGAGGCCGGGGGAGTGCTTCAGTCGATTCAGACGGGGCTTCGATTCCATTTCGTTTTGGTGCAGCCCCCGTTCGGCGTCTCGACCAAGGCGGCATATGGAAATCTTGATTATGCCCATGTCGCGGAAAAATCTTCTGAAACGGCATGCCTTCGGACCGCTCTGTTTGAAAACGACTCGGAAACTGCGTTACGCTGTATGCACAATGATTTTGAGCATTCAGTATTCCCGGCCTTCCCCGAACTTGTGAAGATTCGAGATCAATTGCTGGAGGTTGGTTGCGTAGCGTCATTTCTCAGCGGTTCGGGCTCTACCATGGTAGGAATAGCGGGAGAGCCTGAGTTGGCGGTATGGATTGCCGGAAGAATGCCTTACAGAACAATCTGTTCAGAAACCCTTTGACAGATTCGGTCGACCGACACCCAAGGAACAGAATGGCAATAGATTTCGGAATAGTGCACCTCGAGCGAAGCGATCCGCCACTCACGCTTATTGTGCACGAATCCATGGAGCCGGTACGGTTGAGTGGCATACTATTCGGTCTCTGCAATACGTCCAACGAGCTTCCATGCACAAGGACCAATTCACCGGCGGCACGCTCCTGGGCCGAACGGTTGGCGGCATATTTGTCGGGGCGAGAGGATGATTTTCGGGATATCCCTCTCGATTTTGGCGGGTTTACCGATTTCCGAAAACTGGTGACGGAGACGGCACGATCGATTCCCTATGGTAAGACGGTGTCATATGGTGAACTCGCACAAATGAGCGGGAAGTCGAAAGCGGTGCGGGCCGTGGGTACGGTAATGAGGCGTAATCCGTGGCCGATCGTGGTTCCGTGTCACCGGGTAATCACCTCGGGAAGGAGTGTCGGAGGTTATTGCGGATCAAAATCGGGGAAATGGGTTCGCCTGAAAGAGCGATTGCTCGTATTGGAGGGAATCTCACCCGACGTACTCATTGATGAAAATAGAAGGAAACGAAACCGAACCCCGGCCGGCATGCTCGTTGCCTGAGAATCCATGCATTCCACCGGACCCGAAACACAATGAGCAGCAATCTGTTCAAAGTCTGTTTGCCGAAAGGTTAACATTTCAGATAGAGCGTTTATCATATGAAGAATTATGTCCTTGATACCACTGTTTTGCTGTATGACGCCCAGGCTCTGTACGGGTTTGACGATAACTGCGTTATCGTTCCACTATCCGTGATCGAAGAAATCGACCATTTCAAAAAGGATCTCTCTGAAATCGGCCGGAACGCGCGTCAGGCCTCCCGGTATTTGGATGCGCTCCGGAAGCAGGGACCGCTTTCCACGGGTGTGAAACTTCCCGGTGGAGGAACGATAATCGTAAAAGTTCCCGGTCGACGGGAAAAGAATCAATCGAGCAGCTTTTTCAACCATAAGTCAAAAGATGAAGAGGTCCTGGCAACAGCGCTCACCGTACAGGATGAATCCGAGCACTCCACGGTTTTGATCACGAAAGACGTGTACCTGAGAATTAAAGCCGACGCTCTGGGCATTACGTCCGAGGATTATGAATCCGACAAGGTCGACATCGAGGAACTCTATACCGGGTATCGGGAGACATATGTTGATACGGCTACCGTCGATGACATGAAAAAGGACGGTGTGGTTCCCGAGTTCGAAGAGCTGTTGCCCAACGAGTACGTGATGGTGATCGACAAATCCGATCCCGATTATTACGGGCTTGGTCGCTTTGACGGCAAACAGGGAAAAATTATTCCCCTGATTCGACAGGGACCGGAGCAGCGCTGGCGTATTGACGGGCGAAACAGAGAGCAGGCGGTAGCGCTCGATGCTTTGTTCAATGATGAAATCGGGTTGGTGTCGTTGGTGGGAAAGGCCGGAACCGGAAAAACACTTCTTGCCGTCGCGGCTGCAATTTACAAGACCGTTGATGAAAATGTGTTCCATCGCATTCTGGTGTCCCGTCCGACATTACCTATGGGGAAAGATATTGGTTACCTGCCCGGTACCGCAGAGGAAAAGCTAATGCCCTGGATGTACCCTATCGCCGACAATGTCGAACTGATAATGCGCGGCGAAGGGCGGGCGAGGAGAAACATTCGGGGATTTAGAGAACTGATTGATATGGGTATTCTGGTGATCGAACCCCTGACCTACATTCGAGGTCGGTCAATCCATAACCAGTTCCTTATTGTTGACGAAGCCCAGAATCTCACCCCTCACGAGATTAAGACGATTATTACCCGTGTCGGTGACGGAACAAAAATCGTACTTACCGGCGACCCGTACCAGATCGACAATCCCTATATAGATTCTTCCAGTAACGGACTCGCGTATGTTGTAGAGCGATTCAAAGGTCAAAGCGTTGCCGCGCATGTGACCCTGAAAAAAGGCGAACGCTCGCAGTTGTCGGAGCTGGCGGCAAATTTGTTGTAACGGGAAACCGGGAGATTGTGGTATTTGTCACTTTTTGGGGATGAGTCGGATATCCCACAAAGATTTTCAGGAGCACGTAAGGCGAGTCGGTGTAGTGGTCTATGAAAGGGACCAGTGAAGACGCCTAGCCCAAGTTTCGCAGTCGAAAGCCGCTGTCCCGAGCGGAGTCGAGGCGCTGTCCCGAGCGGAGTCGAGGCGCTGTCCC
>CAZEMW010000082.1:0-9408 GCA_964513105.1 uncultured Fibrobacterota bacterium | reverse complement strand
GCCCAACCGCGATTCTACCGCTACACTAAGGGCTAAATTCACAACTTCTCAGAGAGTATTGGAGGTAATTGTGGAAATTTTACGGGCAAAAAGCAGCGTTCGTACGATGTTCTTCCTGTTTTTATGTCTCATCGGCCTTCGACCGGCCCACTCGGAGAGCTACTATTTCAGCGCCGACGGTAATGATGCGATGGACGGTTTATCCGATGCTACAGCCTGGAAAAGTCTTCAGAAAGTCTCATCAATTACCCTGAATCCGGGCGACAGTATTCTTCTGCGCCGGGGGGATACCTGGACCGGTGAATATCTGTTCCCACGCGGCAACGGACAACCCGGTGCACCGGTTACCATCGATGCCTACGGAAACGCCGCTGAAAAACCGGTGGTAAACGCCCGGGAAACGTCTTTACAGACGAGCGAGGGGAGGACGGTGTCGGCCGGATTGTACCTGCGTAATGCAAGCTGGTGGATTATTCGCAATCTGGAAATCAGAAATACCGACGGTGTGCCCGATGAAACGGTACACCGTGACGGAATACGACTGGAATACCTGCATGACGACACCATGTTTCACTCGGTGAAAATTCTTGATTGCGTTATCCGCGACATTGACGGGTTGCACAACCGGAGCGGTTCTCCGGGATCGTTCTACAATAACGGCGGCATCATTGTGCAGGGTTTCAGCTACCGGAATCTGATTCTGGATACTTTGCTCATCCGGGGCTGTGAGTTGTACGACGTCGATGCGGTTGGACTGCGGATCCGGTTTGCGGGATTGGACGCTTTCAACGGCGGCGAGACGTACCATTCCTGGATTACCAATCTGATCGTTCGCGACACACGGGTCGAGCGAACCGGCGCGGACGGAATGATCATTCAAGGTACGCGGGGCGCTTTGATCACCGGCAATGTCTGCCTCGATGCCGGATATCACGGGGATGGAACTACCGATTACATTGCCGGAATATGGCCGGCCAATTCCGACAGCTCGGTTTTTGAATACAACGAAGTGGCGCGAACGAGGCGGTTTCGCGGTGACGGAACTGCCTTTGATGTCGATTGGAGTTCCACGGGGACCCATCTTTTTCAGTACAACTATACTCATGAGAACGAAGGTGGGTTTCTAATGGATTTTGAGCGCAATCGCACTCCGCGAATTATTGTACGCTATAATGTAAGCGTCAACGACAAACGTTCCGTTTTCAAGACGAAGACCTCCAGAAAGGCCCCGGTTCACTTCTACAATAACGTGTTTTACAATGACCGGCAGAAAATCCGCATTGTCGAAGCCGACCGCGATTCTTGCCGCTTCACCAACAACATCTTCTATTTCACCAAGGATGCCGGTTGGCCGTCGAACATAGAATTCAATGCAAATTGCTATTACCCATTCACGCCCCCGTCGACGGACACTAATGCGATCTCGGCCGACCCTCTTTTCACTGCGGCTGGCGACCATGGTGAGGGCTATGAGAATGCATTCCACTTTATGCTGCAGGAAGGCTCTCCCTGCATCGACGCGGGGGTTGTCATCACAAATAACGGGGGTAGGGACTTCAAGGGGACAATTCTCGACGACTCAAAAGTGAGTATCGGTGCGTTTGAGATGCCCCCGGCAACGTCGGTCGAAAGACCTGGGATATCCGCATATGCAGACCGCTCCGCGCAGTCCCCCCGGGTAGCCGCCTTCGAACACTATCCCTATCATGCACAACCGGGGCGTCGTTTCGACTTGAACGGCAGGCAGCTCTCTCCATCGGCACAAACGCCGGCACCGCGCATTTTCGTGCGGAAAGTGAGAAACGGAAATAAGTAGATGGTGTCCCTCGGAAATCCCCCGAAAACGGACGCCGAGTGGAGCAATGTATTGAGCGCGGTCGAAATGTCGCCCTACATATCGGGTTCTCCAGGCGACTACTGTTACATGCAATTTTGCTCCGGGTTTCCCCGTCAACCGGTCGAACCATTTCAGGTCCGATCGGTTGTCGGCGAACTCCCGCCCTGCAGGATCGGCTTCCCGGCCTTTTACGTTTGAGCGTCTACATTGATCCACATCTTCCCTGAACTTCAGTGGATGTATGATCAAAAAAGACGATGCGATCTCTGTTTGTTGGATAACAAGTATTTTGATAAACATGCGCGATAATGTAATTTGATCCTTTCGAATACCATGAGCGCACCTGTGACGCTGATGATTTCTCAGGGGACAAACTCCTTCTGTGAATGTTCACCACTAAGTTTTTTCAGCAGGGAACAGGCAAATGGCGGTAGTTTCCTCCCGGGCCCCGTGATATCCAATACTCTACCTCTCTCAGGTGTACTCCGGTGCACTGTCGAAAAACAGGAGATATGAACCATGAAAAAAGCTCTTTTCACCGTTCTTGTTCTCATTGTGCCGATCCATAGCTGAGGAAGCAGCTCAAGCAGGAGAAGCGATAATCAATCCATAGTCTAGGCCGTCCCGTTGGGTGGGACGGCCTTACGCAACAGCGCTGTGCCGAGGGGCGGCTATTCGAGGTCGACTTTGAAATAGTCCAGATACTGACTCTGCGGAGTGTAATTCCAACCGGACCACAGACCGACGGTTCCCTCATACAGAGGATGGTCATCTTCATCGACGCTGTGTTCGAACACCATCTGCCATCCTTCACCATCTTCAAGGTCAACGGAACATTTTATGGAAGGCCCCTGAACCACGACACGCAATTTGAACCACTCTCCATATTCAATCGGCGCAGCATCGGAGAGAGGCTCAATGTTTGACCAGCCGGCCCCATCCCTGCGTTGCTGCAAAAACCATCGATTGGAGTTGCCGTTACCGTCCCAGCCAAACTGATAACTGTCGTTCAGCCAATTCGAGGGATCAGGCGACTGGTTACGAAAAACAATTCCGAATAAACCGTACGCACCGAAATCCGTCGCATTCCCGGTCATCTTGACTCGCGTCTCAATAGTGTAGTCACCATGAGAGAGCGGAATGATTGAAGTATCGATCATACGGAATACCTCGGTATACGGTTCCGCCGTCCCCCGTTCATGCCCCGGGAGTTGGAGTTGTCCATCGCCTATCGTACCCGGGACTGCGTTCGGTTGGAGGACCCACCAGGATTCGTGCATATCTTCATCAAAAGAATCATGAAAACGTATGTCGGTAAACTTGATACTGTCGATTTCGGCAATCTTGAATACTCCCACTTGTCCACCTTTTTGATAAACATGCATTTCATTCATAGCTATTGCCGTGGCCACGACGAAAAGCAGTATTGTTGACACCTTCTTCATTCCGCGCTCCCCCCCTCTGTAAGCTTCCATGCGTAAAGTTCAGCGTCCAATTCCACGACGATCCCATAAATACCTGACTGCAGACGTCTCTTTCCGAGAGAAACAGAAATCTCATTCTCCATTGGGATTCCCTCGAACAGAGTTGCGATTCGCCTTCCGTTCAAGGAATACAGGTGGATACGAACTCGTGAGTTGGACGGAACATTGAAGCTGCATTGATCACCCTTCCGATGCATGGCAACTTTCGCGTTTTTTTGCACGCCGGGCCCATCAACCGGGAAAATCTCTCCGGTAGAAGCCCCCGTGAATTCAATTTTTACGATGTCCCTAAGTTCATAGATACCGGTTGCGGTCATTTGGCCGTCGGAGAACATAACCCTTTCAATCTCCGCAAGGCGTTCCTCCGCGGCACCATCGGCAAGGGTGATTTTCATGAAATCAAACGCCGATCCGGTGACAACCAGCGAAAGCACTCCAACAAATACTAATCGCAAGTAGCTCAAATAGACCTCCTTTGCTGGGAAAAACGATTGTCGGAATTGGCAATCGAACCGTATCACCACCCCGGTGAATACCTCATGTCCTATTGGTTGGGACAAAACTAATCCATTCCCCATCACATATCAAGCCCTGTTCAGTCATTTGGCAGAATTTTCGGTTAGATCGAAAACGAAAAAATGAAAAGTTAGCATATGATTGCGGATTAGAATGGGAACCGTCAGCCGTCCAAGCCGTTCGAATCCAAAGTTTATCGATGAAACCGGAAAGGGGTACCGATGCTCAAAGCAATCATCGAACGACAAAAGCGACAACCGATTGGAGAGGTCGACACCGCAGGACAGCTCTCTCCATCGGCACAAACGCCGGTGCCGCGCACTTTCGTGCGCAAAGTGAGTAACGAGAATAAGTAGACGGTGTCCCACGGGAATCCCCCGAAAACGGACGCCGAGTGGAGCAATGTATTGAGCGCGGTCGAAATGTCGCCCTACATATCGGGTTCTCCAGGCGACTACTGTTACATGCAATTTTGCTCCGGGTTTCCCCGTCAACCGGTCGAACCATTTCAGGTCCGATCGGTTGTCGGCGAACTCCCGCCCTGCAGGATCGGCTTCCCGGCCTTTTACGTTTGAGCGTCTACATTGATCCACATCTTCCCTGAACTTCAGTGGATGTATGATCAAAAAAGACGATGCGATCTCTGTTTGTTGGATAACAAGTATTTTGATAAACATGCGCGATAATGTAATTTGATCCTTTCGAATACCATGAGCGCACCTGTGACGCTGATGATTTCTCAGGGGACAAACTCCTTCTGTGAATGTTCACCACTAAGTTTTTTCAGCAGGGAACAGGCAAATGGCGGTAGTTTCCTCCCGGGCCCCGTGATATCCAATACTCTACCTCTCTCAGGTGTACTCCGGTGCACTGTCGAAAAACAGGAGATATGAACCATGAAAAAAGCTCTTTTCACCGTTCTTGTTCTCATTGTGCCGACCCTGACAGTTTTTACCTGCGGACATGACTCAGTATCACCTTCGGAAGAAGAAAGCCCTGTCGATACGAATTCCGTGCAGGCCGGAGAACAGTATTCCATGCACGATTACTGGCCGCTTGCCGTTGGGAACGCTTGGATCTGGGAAGATCCGGCGACCGGATACTGGTGGCTGATGTCGGTAGATGAATCCTTGAGTATCGCCGGATGCGAAGTATGGAAAGTTTCCTTTGAGACCGACGACGGAACCAAATGGAATCGTTGGCTGACGTTCACCGACTCAATGCTGGCTATACTGGACAGCTCTGCTCTGGATGAACTCCCCGAGGTCTCGTGGGAGTCCTGCAGACAATGGAACGGACCGTGCGCATTCGGCCTTTTTGACGAATACCCCGATACTGGCGCGACATACGATCCGCGGTGGCAACTGGAGGCTCAATGGGTTCGTGGGTCGCTTTCGGAACTGCTGGCACGCTATCCAGTTTGGGAAAGCGGCGCCGCGGCAGTCGACAGCTTTCCCGTTGACTCGGTAGACCATTGCGTGGGACTGTACCAGCCCGGATCCGACGACGATTCGTTGTATTCGATTCTGGGTTTGCATACCGGCCCGATTGTCTGGGACGGATGGTCTCTGGTATGGGCGAAACTTAACGGAGAAGAGCATGGGTCAATCCCGGAATCGCCATACCGCTACGGTTTCTCGGTGAACGCCGATACAGCGTCGGATCTTTTGTACTGGATTACCGACGACTGGGGGCTCGAAACCTACTTCCTCGGATATCGAGATTCGGCTTTCTTTGTCCCAAACCTGGTCGTATTCGATGGAAATGACGGGGAACCGGAATCGGCGGTTTTCATTCGAGCCGATTTTACACCGGTACTATGGGTTATGGACGGACTGACTATTGGTGTGGTGAATAAGGAACCACTCGATACGGCGACTTCAGATACTGTTTTCGACGCTTCCACCGCCTACCACGTTTCACTGGCGGATACCCGAATCGACTTTGTTGCCGACATAGAACCGGCCGAGAACATGGCAACGACTATGCAGGTTCTCCGCGATCTTTTCCTTGTCGATCTATCTGAACACATTGCCCTGTTCGACAGCGTTGGTATTGAGACCTGGGAGGATCTGAAGGCCTGTGCGTGGATCGAAGGTCCCCAGCAACCGCTGTGGCAGGCACAGGCGATATGGGTTTCTCTGGGGCATGCTTTGGCGACGTACGAAAACCACGACTCCCTCCAATACCATCTGCCAAAACAAACCGCATTTCGCAATTCTGTCGCAAATCTCCGGACGACGGTTCTGAAATCCACTCTGCTGGGGGTCGGGAAATGGGCTTGGGCGGAATATACCTGTAAACACTGCCCCAAACCGGGCGTTCCGACAGTTTCAATGCTCCAGTGTAACGGCATAAAGGCGATTATCGGGGTTAGTCACATATGTCACAACAGCTACTTTTGGAACAACGGTCTCGCGGGTGAATGCATAGACAAATGCAAAACATCCATGAAATGCTTTACCAACATTTGCATGCCCCGACAAGTGGCCGCATCAGAAGCGGAGGAACTTCTTTTTGAAAACAATCTCCATATCACTGCCAAAGATGTCGCGAAGGCGTTGGCGGACCATGCGATGGCGTTTCGGAGCATCATCAAATAGAATTGCCCCGGAGGGAAACGGTGTTCAGTGCCTCGTCGGGCGAATTTAACGATAAAGGCGTTGCATTAGCCGCCAATCTGCTGGAACGATCGGTATTCGCGTTGGTGTAGATATCGGGCTTATTTCTTTCGACGATCTTCTTCAGGACACCTATCCCATTTGTTCTATCAATTTCGGGTTCGATCAGTTGGTGTATCCGACATTCCACTACCTTTGGAACGACCTATCGATTTCGCGCTCAAGATCGAATGCAATTGCCGCACCTGTCCGCTTGAACCATGGGGCATCGCCGGGCGTACCAAGGACGGATATCTGAATCATAACGCTATTGTCAACTCTGCCGGTTCTACCGCGACCAGACACTCTTCTCTTCGCGCAGAAACGTATCGAACGATACCGGCGGGCGCCCAAGGAGATCCCGGATACGCGTGGCGCCTTTGTACTCGGCCGCCCCGAATCGAGTCGGCAGGTAAATGCCGGTCATGACCAGGGCGAATTTCAGGGGCGTGCCGTTACGGACACGATACAGCACAAATCCCGGAGGAGTAGGGTTTTTGTAGGTAATTTTCCTCCCCAGTACTTCCGACAGTTTGTCGGCTACTTCTCCGTAGGTCAGGGTATCCTCTCCGGCGACATCGACCGCATCCGCGCTTATCTCATCCCGCAGAGCCTTGAACCCGACCTCCGCAATATCACGAGCATGAACGAAGGTGGTCTTCCCCTTCCCGCACGGCGCTACCAGTTCGTCGCGCCGACGGATTTCATCGGCATGGGTCGTTACCAGGTTCTGCATGAAAAAGCCGGCACGGAGAAACGTATGCTGCAACCCCAGGCTCTTGACTTTTTTCTCGACGGCATGGTGCGGAACGACCGGAATCTTGTCGGCCCCCAGAAGACTGAGGAACACAACCTTGCGCACTCCGAAACCCCGGCATGCATCCAGAAACGGTCCAATTGTCTTTTTGATGTCGGCGATCTGCGGCGGACGAACAAGAAACACCTGCGACACACCCTGAGCGGCCGAAAAGCTGTCGGGATTCTCGAAATCAAGATACCGGTACTCGACACCGTCCCCGCTCCGACGGCCCGGGCTTCGCCCGGCCGCAATGCAGGGCACTTCATGTTTACGACAGAGATTCAAGACCTCTTTGCCGACATTTCCGGTTGCACCGGTTATTAGAATCATATTGTCTCCCCTGCCGACACCAACAGGATCCGGAATCGGTAACCGGTGGCTGTCCGAAATCTCCCCGTCAATCGCGCCCTACTGAACGAAGCCGAAATGAACCGGCGATTACGAACCGGCTCAGTAACTGATCATCGGCATCTTACCCACAAACTGGTTCTCGCGCATCTCTTTCATCATGAAATCGGCGACATCCTCCCGCGAGATTTTCGCTCCACTGTTTTTCCCTACGAATCCCACGCGGTATTTGCCGGTATGGGGACCGTCCTGAAGCATCGGGGCACGCACGATAGTCCATTTTATGCCGGTATCTTGAATGAGAGCAACGTGGTTTTTGCCGTCCTGAAGCACTGCGGGTGAAATCAGTTTCAACGCTCCGACAACCAGTTTATCGAAAAACTTCGGCTGATCATCCGGATCACGGACGCCGGCGCCGGTCAGATCAACCAGCCGCTCAACACCATGTTTTCTCATTGCATCGGTGATGTTCCTCATGGCCCGTGTCTGAAGATCATCCGGAGAGTTTTTGGTATGTCCTATGGCACACAGCACGGCCTCGGTATCGGCGACAGCTTTTTCAACCTGCTCCGCATTGAGCACATCGCCCGTCACCAACTCGAGATTCTCATGTGTAATGGACATCTTATCGGGCGTGCGCACGAAAGCCTTCACCCGATGCCCCGCACCTAAGGCCTGCCGAACCAACGGTATGCCGGTCCTGCCGGTTGCACCAAACACAACTATGTTCATAACACCCCCGTTCCGGCGCAGCCGGAAGATTAAAGATCAGCGCTGTCCAAGAGAGTCCTGAAGCGCAAAGCAAAACGGCCACTTCCGGCCACAGAGGCCGATTCCTGAGCATCCCTTGGGACACAGTTTACAGTCCCGGATAAATACCTCGTGCTCGTGCGCGTAATCGTAATCGAACTCGACGTTTCGGGCTCAGCAAAGCCGATTACGCCCGTCCTGAGCGGAGCCGAAAGGAGCACGAGCACCTTCCTGAAACCCCGAACCCCGAAAAACCCGAGTACCGTTTCGCCTTCGGCTTCACTGAGTACGAGTACGATTGTGAGACCGAATCTTCGAGTCTGGTCACTCGAACCTGAAACGCTGTTAATCTGTGAGGATGCGGGCTGCGGAACTGAAGCTCGGCTATCATTGGAAGGCGGTAGTAGACTGCCAGTTACCCGGTTCCCGAACACCGTCACCCGTCACCCGTCAACCCTGAACCCCGGACCTCGAACCTTCACCCCGTCACCCCACGCTTTACCTTCCGCAATCCCCGCTTCAGATCTTCGATTGCCATGTAGCCCGACGGCACTATGATCAGGGCGATTACGGTTACAAAAAGCACGCCAAATCCCAGGCTCAGCGCCATTGGGATGAGGAATCGGGCCTGGAGGGATGTTTCGAAAATCATTGGGGCCAAGCCGAAGAATGTTGTCAGGGAGGTTAGAAGTACCGGGCGGAAGCGGCGGTGGCCGCCCGCAATGACGGCTTCCATCGGCTCCATACCTTCGGACCTGTTGTCGTTAATCGCGGTTATCAGTACAAGTGAATCGTTGACCACCACTCCGGCAAGTGCGACCAGTCCCAGTATGCTGACCAGGCTAAGCTGATACCCCATCAGCAGATGACCCAGAAAGGCGCCCACGATTCCAAAAGGTATGGCCGCCATCACAATAATGGGCTGGAGATAACTGCGAAATACGATAGCCATCAAACCATACATTATCAACAGCGCAATCGACAATCCACGACCCAAAAACTGAAACGATTCCT
>CAZEMW010000081.1:0-9428 GCA_964513105.1 uncultured Fibrobacterota bacterium | reverse complement strand
CTTCATTATCCATCCGTTGGGCCCTGAAAGTACCTTCCCCAGGTGAGAAGTACGAGATGCCTACGGCCAAATCGGTTTTATAGTATCTCAGAATATCGGGGAACATCAAAATGGGGGCATGTAATTTTCTTTGAACCACTTGGCTGTTTCCGGATACCCCTCTGTTGTCCTGAACTCCGATTCTCTTCGAAGTCTTTTAAGCGCCTCCGTATTACCAATCGTATCAATATATCTTTCCCGGTACTGTTTGCGAAGCCGGTCATATTCAGATTCCTTGTTCTGGGTTACTCCGCTTTCGACAAGCCACTTCATCCAAATGCTCTCTCTCCCTGTAGGTGACTCATGCGCAGCCCCGGAAACAGAACAGACTGACAAGGGGGTCAAATTTGGATCCCCATTCCCGGGAAGATGGTAGAAATGATCTCTGTGACTGCAGCGGACGATTATGGGCTCTTTACCCGGGTTAGTCAGGACTAATTCCTGTATTGCAAAGGCTAGTTCATCATACGTATGGTTTAGAACCTCGTAACTCCCGTTATGAGACATAAACTCCAGGCACGCGGCCAGTTCGCCTTCTTTATCATACAACATAACGAACCAGTGATCGTTTCCGTTTCCCGCATTTTCGTTTTGCTCAAACAGAATGGGAAGCGGTACCGACCTCACTATAGAACTACAGGTAACGGTGTAAACCTTTAGTGCCATTCCCAATTCGTATTGCGCCGCTTCTTTTCGGTGTTCGGCTTCGGAATAACTGCTTATGAATGCCGTGTGTGCGGCAGACGTGTCAAAGCCATTCACCACCAGGCAGCCGAAGTTTATTATCAGCATCAGGCGCCAGCACGCTTTTCCGTTTGCCATAGTCCATTCTTTTCACTGGGGTCTTTATTCTCTTTGTCCGTGATTCATCCCGCCGAAACGGCAAACGCAATGGGGTGAGATCGAGGAGCGAACAGTCACTCCCCCACCAACCGCCAATCCCCATCCCCAACCCCATACTTGATATACAACACCTTCCCCTCAGTATCCACATACGTCGCCCCCACCGGCGCCGAAACACCGGAGGCGATCGGTGAGCCCTCGCCGCTCATCGCGTAACTGCTCTTGATACTGTAGGGACTTGCGGTGAGAGGCTGATAGCCGTTGTCGAACACCGAGGCGCCGTCGATCAGGATATCGTAGTAGAGGTAGTCGGTGGAGCGGATTACGGTGACTACGTTGTTGGAGATCCCGACCGGGAGTTTGAACCAGCCGTTGCGGACCGAGACGTCGCGGAATGTTTCTTCGTACACCGGCGCATCAGCGTTTTCGGAGGTGTACAGTTTGACTGTTGCCAGCGGCTTCATTCCCGTAAAGGGTGAACCGTTTTCGGTGTATAATCCCTGAAGCGTAATCATTCCGGCGGTCTGGAGACCGGCTCCGCAGAACAGTGTGTGGGTAGTGACCGTATTGGACGGTCCGGATTCGGCGTAGACATCGTAGGCGGTTACGTAGTATGAATATTCCGTTTCGCACAGGACGTTACGATCAACATACGAAGGCGTTTCGGCCTGGACATAGTCTTCAATTTCTATGAATCCGGCGTCGGAATCCTTGCGGTATACTCGAAACCCGATCGCGCGGTCGGAGTTGTTGGTCCAGGAAAGAGTGATCCGGCCGGGTACCGTGCTGTCCGCGACCAAATCACTTGGGTTGTCGATGTCACAGTAGTTTGTGGTGGCATCCGCGGTCTCGCTGTAGTCGGAGCTGCGCCCGTCGGGCACGAGGGCCTGCACGCGGTATTCCCAGTAGCTGGAGCATTCGAGGGGCTGGTGAGCGAAGGATGTACCCGAGCCCCGGTAGATTTCTTCCCACGGTTCCGCGTTAAGCCGTGCGGTCAGGACGAATTCCGGTGCGGTGCCGTTCCAGGCGACATCGATACGGGATGCCGACTGCGCCGTCGCGGTTACCGATGTCGGTACGCACGGGGTGGTGTATGCCGGTGAGGCGAGAGAGTTCAGAGACGAAACATTCACGTCGTTGTAAGCTCGGACGGCATAGTAATACCCAAGACCGCAGGCAGTAACAGCATGGGTGTAACTCTGCGCGTTCGCGGGCAGACTCGCCAGTACCTGCAGCTCGGCTTCAGTCTCCCCGTACAGAACCTCGTATCCGGTTTCATTTTGTGCATTATCGCCCCATGTCAAATGAATCCCGGCGTTATCCACGGCTGCCTGCAGTCCGGTAGGTGCGGCGACATTGTCGCCGATCGTGCCGAACGTCAAAAGCGTTTGATTTTCTTTCTGGTTCTCATAGGCCAGCTTGATCCAGTCCGGGCTACGTTCTGCCAGATGAATCGCAACTTCGTCAACCATGCCGGCCAGATAGTTGGCAGGGTTGCTGCCCTCTCTTCCGACCAACAGCGAAAATTCGGCACCGATATCGTCAATTGTGCCCAAACCCGTCATTGTTGCGGCCGACTGCCCGTCTATGAACAGCTCCAGCGTATTTCCGGTGACTGTTCCGACAATGTAGTGCCAATCCCCCAACGTAATCGAGCCGGCGGTGCTTGTCGCCACCACATAGTCTCCGTCGTACAGAGCGAATTTAATTTGTTCTTCATCGCTCTCGTATTTCAGAACATACTGATGTTCTCCATTACCGCCCCAACGACCGACAATTCCCCCGTCTCCCGCCTGAGAGGTACTCACGTTTATCCATGCAGAGAGCGCAAACCCGGCCGCGTTGCCTGCAACATCGAATGCCGCGTTGTACCCAAGATCGAGGTAATCATCGGTCCCGTCGAGGCTCAGCCCAACACCTGCAGCCCCGGCCACACTATTGGCTGAAAGACTCATTCCTCCCTCAAGTACCGCATCGCCGCCAGTTCCTGTCGCATCTGTTACGCTTTCGTCCAGATGCCACACGCCGGCAAACCCATTATCCGCTGCGAAAACCGATTCTGAATTCGACTGATCCGAGGCCTGTGCATTGCCCCAGTACATTTGAATGGAAAAGCCGTCGTGGTCTCCGGGCACCGACGGAACAAGCACCCAAACCGCAGCGGTCCTGGATTCACTGTCCCATTGGGCTACTTCACAGGAGAGTGGTGTGCCGAGAGAATCGGCGAATCGAAGGTCCGCTCCGGTGGCCTGAGCATCGGCGAACGCGAAGTTATCCTCGTTCAGACGAATCAGCACCGGAAAGTCGGAGACATCACCGGCAACCCCGGCGCCTTGCGAAGTCGTGTTGAAAAAGATATCCGTGCTGTACTGCCAATCACCGTAGTCTTCGGAGGGCGTCGAGATCTGTTCCAGCACGATATCGTCGACAAGGACATGCCCAGTCCCGGAATTTGCCTTCATCATTACATGAGAACAGTCCCCGGTACCGGCCATGGATTCACCTGAAACCAGCTCATACTCATCGGATCGATCCGGCGATGAAGCAACCCATGCCGAATAGGTGTTTTCGTCGAAATCGAGCCGCATGCGCATATAGTACCACTGTCCCTCGGTGACCGACGGCCATCCGCTGCGATCCGCCCATGCCGAGCCCTTCGCATTCCATTGATCCGCTTCAAGCACAAGTCTTGCCCGGTAATCACTCCAGTTTCCCGGATTCGATGCATCAGGCGTAACCGGACCGAAACCAACATTCACCGACGCACCCTCAGCAAGCCACCGCCATGTCAGATCTACCATTCCGGAAAGGGGCGGCATCTCTGCCGTAGCAGCATTCGATCCCGACGTAGCAGCCCGAACGACCATATTCCCGGCATCGTCGGTGATCTCGAAAACAGAACACGAACCAAAGGAAGAGTTATCCCCCCAATCGTCGGCCGCACAGAGCGTATTTCCGACGGCATAACTCTCAAAGTCTTCGGTAAAGAGCTGTCCATACCCGGCAATTGCCGTTATGAGCGTCAACAGAATCGTTCTTTTCATTTTGCTTCCGGTGGATGTACATGTCGGCATTATATTCTACTCCCGTTATGGGTTTGTTTATTCGCGTCTTTCTCTTACTCGTACTCAGCGAAGCGGTACTCGTACTCGACAACCTCGAACGTCTGGACGAGTGCAACCGCCCGGTAAAAACGTCCTCTCCACGCGAGTGATTTGGCCGGGAACAATCCGCTCCATTCGATTCACGAGTACGAGTACCGGTCCTGCGGACCTGAGTACGAGTACGATTATTAGTCAACCCGCTCCCAATCACTGTTCGACAACCCGAACTTTACATACAAATCCCGCGTATCCTCATCCGTATACAGCGCTCCAACCGGTGCTTCGGCCTCGTCGACCGGGGAACCGGTGCCGGAGAGTCTGAACGCATTTTTGATGCTCTCGATACCATCGGAGGTGATCGGGATTCGCTCGGGCTGTGTGTGTCCATTTGCTTCTATCTCACAGTAAGCGGCGTCATTGTCAAGTAGTGTGTTACGCACGTCACCCTGAATTCCGAATCGGATGCGGAAATACCCGTGCCGGATGGGGCGGACGAATCGTTCGGTGTAGAGCAGTTCGCCGTTTTCGGGTTGGGAATAGAATCGGGCGACAATATCCGCCGAATCTACGTCGATCGGATCGCTATTGTCGTCAAGAGCGACATCGACCAGTTCAAACAGGTCTTTCGGTGTATGGCAGCGCACCGTTGCGGCCTGCATTCTTGCCGACCACGGTGATACTTCCTGACCAAACCGCGACCTGATACGGTATTCGTACGTGGAACCACAGGTCACGGTGGAGTCACTGAACAACCCTACCGGGTACGACTGTTCCGCAATCGGTGTGAATGCCGAACCGATATCCACATTCTTTCGCTCAATGCGCACCGAGTCGACGAACTCACCGCCGGTGGTGATAGACCAGTCAAGAAGCTCCTGTTCTCTTCGTACCAGGGTGAGCGTCGGTTTTGTGGGCGGAAGCTGAACGATATGCGAACGATCCATCTGGTTCAGCCTGGATAGTTTTATGTAGTCGGCACTGAATGCCCGGTCGGAAACGCGGATTTCATCGAGAGTTCCGGCGAACGATTCACCCGACAGTCGACGGCCCAGAAGAAGCATTGCGGAGAGCGGAGAACCGTTCCAGTTGGATTCCTGTTGCGCAATCAGTTCACCGTCGAAGAACAGTCTGCCTATGGTGCCGTTGTGCGTGATCGCAACATGATGCCAGTCTGCAGGCTCTATTACAGCACTACCTTTGTTAACTGTCTCATCGTGACCAAATGTGATACCATTTTCAGTTCCGACGGCTACGTGCCAGCCTTTCGAACCGGTATATTTCGAGACCAAAGTTTGCTCCACCGTTTCCCGGGTGGTTTTCATCCAGGCCATAACCGTAAATGCCTCGGGGGTTGTGAGCGAGCCGGCCGCCGGGACGGAAATGTAATCATCGGTTCCATCGAACCTGCGCGCGTTGCCGATCAGACCCGAAATCTCGCTTGAGCCCTCGTTGACCCCGTGATTGCGGTTCGAAGTTGCATCGAAAACATCACCATCCTGCCCACTCACCAACTCGGCCGCATTGCCCGAGGCTGTCGCGGTGTGGCCGTTGAGATGCCAGATAAGATTTGATCCATCGAACTGAACCGAGAAACCGCTCACGGTCCGCCCCGGTGCGAATGAAGTTGGTTGCCCCAAATCCGCAACGCCTTTTCCCCGATACCTGAAGCGGTTGTCCACTCCATGCGGAATGGTCACGACAAAATC
The DNA here is from genome assembly GCA_964513105.1 of uncultured Fibrobacterota bacterium. GTDB lineage: Bacteria > Fibrobacterota > Chitinivibrionia > Chitinivibrionales > CAYFVL01 > CAYFVL01. The sequence goes on along the minus strand of CAZEMW010000081.1, from coordinate 3,736 downwards.
ATTAGGATTGTGCGTGCCGAACCAGGCGGTGAACGTTCCGTCCGGGTTTTGTGCCACGTGTTCCAGAACCGGGCTGATATCGTGGTCGGTGGATGGTACTTCGGCGGCATCGCCGTTTGCGGTTTCCGTCCTTCCATTCAGGTTCCAGACAAGATTGGAACCGTCGAACACAACGAAAAACACATATGAATGCCTTCCCGGAAGGAACTCTTCCGGTTGTCCCTTATCCAGACCGGTCTCACCCCGGTACGAAAATTTGTTCTCAGTCCCGACATCAACCATTACAGAGTGCTCGTTGGGGTTGAGATAGCCGAACGCGGCCGTAAAGGTGCCGTCGGCGTTGTTGACGACCTGCTCAAGCACCGGATCAACGGGTTCATGTGCCACACCGGTTTCGGCGGCATCGCCGGAAGCCGTTGCAGATTTGCCGTTCAGCGACCATACCAGATTGGAACCGTCGAATTCAACGATAAAGTAGTCTACCACCCGTCCGGGGGCAAAGTCTATCGGTTGTCCCAGATCCTGTTCACCGGTGCCCTGATAGGTAAAGCCGTTGTTCGGTCCCGTCGGAATGGTTACCGCGTGGCTGTTCGGGTTATAATAACCGAAATGAGCGGTATATCCGGAGGAGCCGTCACCCTCAACACGTTCCAGTACCGGACTGATCAGGGAGACTTCGTTTGGCTGCGCCGCTCCCCCGTTCGCAGTCGACGTTTTGCCGTTGAGGTGCCATACCAGATGGGAGCCGTCGAAATCCACGCTGAACACATTGACCATCCGTCCGGGGATAAACACCGACGGCTGCCCCTTGTCCAGATTCACGTTGCCCTGATACGCAAAACGGTTATCGGAACCAATCGGTATGTACACATACTCGTCGTTCGGGTTCGAATACCCGTACCAGGCAGTGTACGAGCCGTCGCCGTTGTCAATAACTTTTTCGAGTACCGGACTGACTTTGCTCAGCGCTCCCGGATCGACCGCTCTATCCCCATTGGCAGTGGCGGTTTTTTTGTTCAGATGCCACACCAGATTAGAGCCGTCGAATTGGACGGCAAACGCCGCCTGATGCCGTCCCGGCTCGAACGCGGTGACTTGCCCCTTGTCGAGCGTATCCTGTCCCTGATACACAAACCGATTGTTCTCCCCAACGGGAAGTACCACGGTCGAGGGGTTGGGGTTCAGGTAGCCGAATATCGCGGTGTAGGTTCCATCGTTGTTGTCGTACACTGATTCCAGTATCGGACTGATTCGTTCGCGGTAGGCGGCGGTATCGGCGTACACGCTCATGTGGTACACCGCGTTGTACTCATCATACCAGACTCGCCAGCCGCCACGAGGGTACAGTGCATCCGATTTACCCCAGTACATCGTGATACTGTTGTCACCCGTTGCCGCAATCTGTGGGACTCGCACCCAGAGCGCGGCCTTTTGCCGATCATTGTTCCAGGATTCGATCTCGAATGAAATCCGCGTGCCGTTCTGATCGGCAAATCGGATATCGCCACCGTCCGGACGGGCCCGGGAGAAATCGAAATTGGAGCCGTCGAGGCGGACAAGGAGAGGAAACCCGTTGACCGACTCGGATAATTCGAGTTCCCGAAGGGGGACCTCCGCCGAGTAGGTCCACTGCGAATAGTCCTCGGTTTCGTCCGGTCCGATCGGCTGTTCGGCATGGCCCACGTTGCCGGCACGGTCCCGGGCTTCCACTCGGACAAGAAGCGGTTCCCAGAGCTGCTCGCGCGGTATTTCCAGTGTGCCGGTGACCTGCGCGGATTTGCCGGTTTCGGATACGCACGGGGCCAGGGCAACCGTTGTGCCGCCGGTGGTAACGATCGAGAGGCATGTTTGCGAGAGCGCATTTTCATCGGATACCGAAGCGGACACGGATACCGATCGCTCATCCGGTCTGCTCACGATGAGATCGTATACTGCAGGTGGCCTGCCGTCCACGACGATGTCTTTGAAATGGGGGTCACTCACATTCCCCGCCTCATCAACTGCCCGCACGTTCATTCTGATATTCTCGCCCGGTAATCCCTCGGGGACAATCGGTATTGCGAGCGTAAAGGGAGCAGTTCCTTCGGTTTGCGTCGGGTGTTCGGTGCCGGAAGCATTCGCGACACCAAGGATATTCGTGAGTATGGCTCCACGTTCGTCGGTGGTCACATCGAATGTATACAAATCGCGCTGCTCCGCATTGACATATACGGGGGTAAAATCTCCGGTCACGATCGGCGCACGAGTGTCTCGAATGACCGTAGTCTGGAGAACACGTTCCTTTCCGTCGATGGTGGTTACCGCAAACAGGTAGTTCTTCCCCTCGGCAGGTAGCGAAACTGAATCGATTCTCCAGCCGTCATACGACCCAACGGTAGTCGAGTATGTCTGGTCGTCGCTTCCGCGAACCGAATCGGCACTTACATACACCGTGACAGTGGCCTCTTCCGGACCGACCCCGGTAATCGGGCCAACCGCGGGCTTGTTGACCATGTGGGGCAACGTATTGAGGCTGAATCCTCCGGCAGCGTTGAAAAAACCGTAAATGGATGCATGCTCCACAGGCCCGGCCACAACAGCCACATCGCCGTCCTGCATGGGGTCATGCGCGGTGCTGTCGCTCGGAAGCGGAATGGTGTCGGATTCGCGGATAAGAAATCGGGAAAGCCCGGTTTCCAGTGGTACCAGATCTCCGCGTTCTTCATCGACATAGTATATATGTATAAGTCCCAGTTGATCGAGCGGGACGCCCATCGAGTCGATATCGTCCTTTGTGAGATTGAACGAGATCACCGGCTGTGCGGTATCATTGAAAACCTGACCGGTCGGCAGAATTTCAACCACCGGTCCAAGCGCGGTCACCGCGGAATCCACGCCTCCAATTTCCGAAGGATCGATCGGTATGATCGACACCGGCTCTTTCGGGGCGCTTCCGGCCGGGAATCGCATCTGAGCCTTTGAATACGGGCTGTACACCACCTGGGATTCCACCACGTCCTGCCGTAGTTTCTCCCCGATATTCACCACCTGGTACCGGACTTCCACGCTGTCGTTTCGCCGCATCTCGTATTTCAGGACATACTGCCCGTTGCAGCGGGAGATATCCCAGTACCCGAGAATATTCTCCGTTCCGGAATTCCCCGGTATCGGATGTACCGGTCTCTTGGCGATGGAGCCGTATTTGTTCCATGTCTTTGATTTGGTTTCGTAGTAATCTATCGTGTAACTCGTATCCGGCGTACCGTCATAGGTGATACTCCCCTTCAGCTCCACGAACCGTTTCGGTGTGGGCATCGGAGCGTGGCGGAGGGTGAAGAGGTCATTGCCCGAACCGTCGAGGGAGTCAATTCGCAGGTCGGTGTGCGGAGAGCCGTCTACATACTGAAGCGAGACATGCTCGAAGCCCGGGACATCGGTTTCGTATTCGCTCAGGGGGGTGCCGTCTCCGTACCGAATGGCTTCGTTTCGAATCATCGGCCCATCGGGCGAGCGCCAGAACGAATAGGGATACGTTTCGGTATTTCCGATTGATCCGACCCCAAGTTCTATGCCGGTCATGTCTCGGTAGGCAGTGCGAATGCTGTCCTGTATTTCGTGTCGAAAGCCGTTTTCCGAGAATGCGGTACGGCGGTGGATATCGCCGCTATTTGATGAAGCGAGTAGCGGGTCCTGGAGGCTCGTCCAAGGCTCGTGGGGCAGTGAATCGTAGTCGCGATCAATCTTAACCATACCAGAG
>CAZEMW010000080.1:0-9432 GCA_964513105.1 uncultured Fibrobacterota bacterium | reverse complement strand
GACTCACTGAGAGATTCCCATTGTACACCGGCCTCACCACCCCGACACTGAAAAAGGTGTCTTTGACCGCGCTGTAAAGCCCGTTGCGTCCTTTCAGTCGCCAGGTCACATAGACGGTGTCCAGTTCCCCAAGAAATTCTTTATGGTGAATGACAAGTTCGGTGCCGGGAGGCCCGGTGCGGAGTGCGGCCGCATCAAGGGCCATGGTGTAGAATGGATTCGTAAAATCGCGGTTGTAGCCCGCCGTCACAACGATACTGTCGGTATACTCGTCCACCGCATTCAGATTGGATACCGTCAGCGTCGCATTGGTGTCACTCGCCCCATACTTTCCCGTCACCGTCACGACATTTGCCGGAGTGATGGTATCCTTCATCACAACCGGTGTGGCAGCTTTGGCCGCAGTCAGCGTATCCTCGGTACAGTTTTCGTTGATACACCATCTGGTGGCTACCCCAAAGTAGTAGTTATCCCCGGCCTCGGGCGGTTTGGGCACGACCTCAAAATCTTCAACCACGAGAGTTTTTCCTGCGGACAGCACCTCCCCCGCCGAGAACCGCGCGGAATGTACTCCCGGAGAAACCGGAGACGCAGGTTGTCCTGCCGCGCTGTACAGAATCACCACTGAATCGATATAGGTGGGTCTTGTCAGTGATCCGCTTGTTGGATACTGGTCGAGATTCGGTGCACTGATTGTCAATCTCAGACTCGTCGTGTCATGTGGGTCTACATTCTCAACCTCAATATCAAACGGGTTTACGAACTGACCAACCTCCAGGACCGCGGTACCGCTGGTTGCCGACCCAACCTCATTGGTTACGATCACGTGGTACTGATTACCGTTAAAGCCCTCGTCGACCGGACCGACCCGAAGCGTATCCGTATCAGTCCCGACCGGAACTCCATCCTCAAACCACTGATACGAGAAAGGAGCGTCTCCTGTGGGCTCTACACGAAATACTACCGTCACGCCGGGGCCGGATGAGATATCCGTCGGCTGATTTTCGGGAATCACGGGAGGCCCCAGAATCGAAAAAAGCACTGCATTCGTGGTATCATATTCGTGTCCGTCATAGATTATCGCCCGATAGGCTCCGCTATCCGATTTCGTTGCGGTTGCGACGGAATAGGAGGTCGTTTCGGCCCCGGTCACCGTCTCCCAGACAGCGGAACTTCCTTTCTGTTGCCAATCAATATTGATTTTGTTCTGTCTGGTTGGACACACCTCGAGACCAAACTCTAGACTGAAACTGCTTCCGACCCCGATCGGGCCGGACGGGGCGGTCGGCTGTTGCGTTATGACGGTGGGCATACACTCAAATACCGCTACAATCCGAGCGGCTTCAGCGGCATCATTCAGAGATATCGTCGTCGTTTCGGAGTTTGGTGCATCGATGGTGATCTGATCGCTTTCAGCACGCCAATGCCCGAATCGAAACCCCGGAGCAGGATTAGCAGAAATGCTTTCCGGCCGTTGTATCCTGGTGAGAATCTCGGTTTGCGATACTGTTCCCCCGTTAGTCGGATCAACAGATACCGCGATGGTGTATAACTCGGGGACCGGTATGGCGATGCCTCCACCTGCATTCGCCCCATACAATGACGCCTGGTCCAGGCCGGAAGTATCGAGAAGCGTGTCCCACTCGGTTCCGTTCGATGAACCGAGGACGAGAAATGCCGTGGGCCCATTGGAGTAGTGGGTGTTAAATGCAATTGAATCCGGGTACGCCGAATTACCGGGCCCGAGATCGAGAATAGCGCTGTCTCCTGCCCACGACCCGACACTGGGTGACCCCTGGACAGGATCGTCCAAAAGAGTCAACCCGTCTCTATGCTTTTTATCCCCCCATGCCGCACTTGGACTCACGATGTACGGGCGCGGAGAGGTATAGTGAACCATTGGCCCAGAGGGGATTTCGATTCCCTCTTCATACCATCGCAGCGACCAGTATTTCAACGAAGACGGATCGGGCGTCTTGTTCACATACCTGAGAAAGCGGTACGGAGGATTGTTCTCGGGTACCGATGTGAAACTCCATCCTGTGTTATTTCGCTCATCAATGCATGTAAAATCCGCCCGGCCAACGCTACCTGCGTTAATGCAATTCCCAATCCGAGCGCCTCTTGCTTCCAGTGAACCGGCAACATCAAGTGTCCACGGTTGTGTATCCGACATGTTGAGCGTATCTTCCAGGCATCCCGCGAAATAGGCGTCGCCTGCGACAGTAATGTTCGCACCGCCCAGCCCGGACAATCCTTGCCCTTCGTAAACGCCGGCATCCACCATTAGATTTCCCTCGGTAATGGTCAGTTTCTTACCATTAAGGTCAAGAGAACCGCTGCGAACCAGGAGTTCTTTCGTCCGGAATCCGTGGAGCGGGTGTACTTCACCTATTTCAGAGACTCCGCTTACCAGTATTGTGGGCAAGACCCTATCTGAGGAGAGCCCGTTTATAAGTCCTCTCAATTCAATTAGACCGCTTCCCGAGACTGGAATCATACCGTCGGCGAGAAAGTGCCGGGTCACCAGCAACGTGCATGCATCAAAATCGACCTCCAACCCACTACCCACCACGAATCTTCTTGTTTCGTGATAAAGGTCTCCCCCACCAAAATCCCATGAACCGGCGTTGATAATCAGGTCGTTGGTACAAACCAGTTTCCCTTGCAGAACCGTATTGCTCGCCCCCAGCTTGCGGACAGTCGAAAGTTCCTCTCCCGTCGGCACCACCAATGTATCTGTTCCCGATTCTCCCAGGAGGTTGATATTACCAACCCTGAATCCCCATTCAAACCCGGCGCCCCCGAAATCGGCGGTGGTCATGACGGAAAGGTCACGTTTGTTGGTCAGATCCAGTTTTCCGGTATAATCGTCACGAACCCGAATGGAATGCACGGTATCAGGAATGTCAAAATAGCAATCACCGGACGAGCTCCCGTCGAATATCACATCATCGGTTGCTTCAGGTAATCTGTCGAGACTCCAATTTTCGGCGGTGCTCCAATTATTGTCGGCTCCGCCACCGTCCCACCTCAGAACGGCGGCATCGGCACTCATGAAGAGAGCGAGGGATACCACGAACGGAGAAAACGCGCTGAATTGTATAAAGTTCGACATGTTCAGCCCTCCTTAACCGCTTTAGTAATTCGGTGAAGGTTGGGAGCATCGACTGAGACGTGAACGGTGACTCAGTCCAACTACTCATTGTTCTCATTCATTCAGCCGTGCAGAAATCCTGGGTAGATCCGGATACAGGTCCGGGCAACTAACATAATATACACACAGGCGGAATCGGTGGGTACTGTTGAATGTACGATGCCCGAACCGCCAAAGTTGCGATTCCGGCGAAATAAAGCGTGGTTTACCCAACTATCTGAGAGCTCAAAAACCGAGAAAACGGACTTCTCGCTCCAGTTTGACCCCATAGTTCAGCTCAACTCGCTCCTCAACAGTCCTTATCAGATAAACTATATCGTCGGCCGCGGCATTGCCGAGGTTCACTATAAACCCGGCATGTTTTTCCGATATCATTGCGTCTCCCCTGCGGTGCCCCTTCAGGCCCAGTTCTTCAACCATCCGACCAACATAAAACCCTGGAGGACGCTTAAATACGCTGCCACATGATGGGTACCCCAAGGGCTGCTTTTCTGAACGAATTCTCAACAACTCAAGACGCTTCTGCTCGAGACATTCCTTTGCGGACGAGCGCATCTCGAATTCGGCTTCCGTTATGAGCAAATCCTGCAGCTCCGGCGCACTCCGATATCCAAATTGGATTTCTTCCCGTTCCAGGCGCTTTTGCCGACCACTGCGATCGAAACCGGTTACCGAAACAACGGAATCTCCGATTTCGGCTTCGCCGGTTCCCGCATTCATAGTCAGAGCACCGCCTATCGTGCCGGGGATTCCCGCCAGACACTCCACCCCCGCGAGCCCGGCAGTCTCGCACTTTTGCACAAGTGCCGAAAGAGAAGAACCGCTACGCACCGTCACCCGATTGCCGCGGATTCGAATCCCGGTCATTCGCGCGGACAAGCATATGACAATCCCGTCGAACCCATGATCCGATGCCAGCGTGTTGGCCCCGTCGCCGAGAACAAAGGTCGGCATCATCAAATCCCGCGCCGTTTCGTGAACCCGCCGCAACTGATCCGCCGTTTCGGGATATGCGAAAAAGCGCGCAATTCCCCCAACACGATACCAGGTATGAAAACGCAAGGGCTCATCAACAAGAAAACAGCCTGGGAACTCCCGGCCTAAGAACTCGAGCATCTCAACATGTTTTTCCATTGAAACCGCAAAAAAAGGCTACGACGGAGATCTATCCCGAAAAAGCCTCCGGTAGAATAAGGGTATCTGCAAGCCTCCTTGTTGCCGAGATCTTTCGAAAGCCTATCGATCTCAGAGAAGGAGATTCCTTCTGCCTGAGCAGAACGATTCTGGTCCGGGGAATCGATCGACTCAGGTTCTAAATCTAATACGCAACTCAGGTGGGCGACAATTATGGGCGACTTACACTACGTGATTCTCTCGATATTGACGATCAGAATGATAGTGCGTCCGTACGCAACGATCAATCGGCAGAGCTCTATTCCGAAGCAAGTTTTTTCACGTAATACATGCATCGACGATTTGTCTCGATGAGCGGAAACAGCTCCTTCACTTCACAGAGGGCGTGGTGGGTCAAGCGTTGCACCAGGCATCTGAACGTTTCGGCGAAGATGCGGTTCTCCAAGGCCTGGTCGAGTGGCTTCTTTGCGAGCAGCTGCTTGAGTACTTCGGCATCCTTTTCGAAATATCCATGTTCTTTCTGAAGTCTCAGGACAAGGCGTGCGGTGTCCGGGCTGTGCACCGAAAGACTGAATGAGGGAAAGAAAACGCGTTCTTCCAGCTCGAAATGATCGATCATCTCCGATACCAGAAAGTCCCACAACCTACCCGCATGTTTCACCAGTTGGGGGATATTTCCCTGCTCCAGAGCCGTGCCGAAAACATGTGCCGTCTTTATGAGTATGTCATGTTCACCGGTTTGTTGAGAGACAAGGGTAGACAGTCCTCTTGAATCCAAGTGATCCATCCTTTCCGATGGTCCGGGTGAATGACGGTTCCAGGCTACTAAAGTATAGCATTCCTCCCTTCCTACGGCACAGTTTTTTCGTTCCGATCCCCAAACAACATCGAGAACGCTATGACCTTGTTTTTTCGAATCGCAAGGAAGCATCTCTCAGGTCAGAAACCTGACATGAGATCGGAATCGGGCAGGCAATCGAAAGGCAGGGGACGGAGAATGCCGACTGCACTGGTTCGAAGATCCAGTTGTACGATTTCGGAGGACGGAACGACAGATCCATTCGTTTCGGTCAGTACACTGACTGTCGGACGCGTGTATTCGCTCCCGTTCGCGTGAATTACTTTCGCGATTCTCTTGTCGCTCAACTGAACCAGACTCCCAACCGGGAACAGAGACGCGTAGATAATGAAGGCTCTGACAAACTCGTCGGAAACCAGCCCAAATTTGGCCATTTTGATGAGGTTTTCCATTGCGGTGTAGGGCATTTGCGGTTTCCGATGAGGACGGGGCATAGTCATTGCTTCATACACATCCGCCACCTGCACCAGTTTTGCATAGCGGTGTATAAGCCGATCGCCCCGATGTTTCGGATACCCTTTGGCATTGACTCGCTCATGGATCTGATAGGCTATGAAGCCTACCGACTCCGGCAGCCCATTTACCCGTTCGAGAAGATGCAAGGACAAAACGGGATGTTTCTGGACCTCATACCAATCGTCCCTGGACAGCTGTTTCTCCGAGCATCTGATTCGCTTGGGAATCCGAAGCATCCCGACATCGTGCAGTAATGCCCCCATTCCAATTTCGACAACCTGATTTTTGTTGTACCCATAGGAGGCAGCGATGTTAATTGACAACAAGCACACGTTCAGGGAGTGATTGTAGATATAATCCTCACCCTCCGGACGAGTGGCTGAAATGTTCAGTAGGATATTTCGGTCGCTTATGAATACTTCTACAAACGTTTCTACAATCGCTCTCACCTCGGCGACACAAACCGACGCACCGTCGGCAAGCCGGTTTAGAATGCGAACGGTGCTGCCCAGAGCGTCCTTATAGCTCAGTAGTATTTGCGACTTATACTCCACCGTCCGATCGGCAGGTGTTATCTGCTTCTCGGAACGATTCAAAGCCGTTCCACTGGGACCGTCTTCTTCCCCTACCTCTCCCAGCCGGTCGTCAAGGGCCTGCACGGGCGCACTTTCCAGAAGAGTCAGAAGATCTTCGGTGGGCGGAGGAAGAGGTTTTTCGTCAGGACCGGCGTGATCTGTAGATTCGGCTTCGAGATCGAATGTTTCCAGTTCCTTGAGACGTTTCTCGCAATGATCCGCCCTCCCTTCCTCAGGGCCGGACTGAACAAAAAGCTGCTCGATATTTCTTCTCTGCAGTACCGCAATATGTCGATCAGTAATGACAGCCCCTTCGGCGACCAAAAGCTCACCATTTGGTCCGAAATGGTCACATTGGGCAATAGATCCCGGTACTATGCCGGACAGTTTAATGGCTTTCATAGGTAGAATGAGCTGTTCATAGTGTCGCCGTCCAAGGTCCTTCTATTGTACCCCGAACCGGCCCCGGATGCAAGGAATGGGCCCATAAATTTCAGCTACGGGCGAAGGATACGACACAAGGGCGGCAAAAAAAAAAGAGGAACAACGGAGGTTTCCCGTCATTCCTCTTGAGAGCACCATCAAGCTTATTTTCGCCCGAAAGTTATTTCCGCGTCCGATGAACCGGATTGTGTATTGCCCTGTTCGCCGGCATCGTAGTTGTCCTCAACCGCTCCCGGCGCTCTGCGCTTCACGGTGAAGCGTCGTCCATGGATGACGGTTTCTTCAGCTGAATTTCCGGCATTGTTTGAAGATTCGGCCGGCTGCGATTTTTCCGGCTTCTCTTTCACCTGCTCGGGACGTCGATCTCTTTTCTCATCCGGACCGGAAGAGGGCCGTTCGCTACCTCGATCGTTTCGATTGTTTCGACCGTCATTATTGTCGTTCCTATTATTCCGGTCGTTCCGGTCGTTCCGGTCGTTCCGGTCATTCCGGTTGTTTCGACCGCGAGAACGTCCTCGTCCTGAACGCCGCCGGTCGCCGCGAGACGAATTTCGGTCACCGTCTCCACGGTTGCTCTCCTGTCTTTCTCCTTTATCCGACTTCTCGGAGGATTTGTCTTTATCGAGGTTTCGTCGGGCCTGTTCCTGATCCCTCTCCGCGCTTTTCAGCCGAAGATTGATATCCCGAAGCGACTTATCCACCGAAGCAACCGGAGCTGAAGGCTGTTGGGAACTCTGCTTGTTCCGCGAGTCCTGCCGGTTGTTTTTGGATTTATTCTGCTGACGCTGTTGTGAGCCCGGTCTTGATTCTCGAGACTGTTTCCTCTGCGAGTCTCTTCTTTGGGCATTTCGTTCGAGCCTTTGGCTTATCTTCGAAATTCGTGCCATGGCTACGAGCTGCAATACCAGCATTGCGCCGAAACCGACTATGACAACAGCAATGATCATTGGATCCAAATTCATAACTATCCACACTCCATAAAATTTGACTAAGAGTAGGCAAGGCGTATCTCTGGTAGTGTAAATGATAATATCCAGATTTAGAACACGACTTACCTGTTACATGCACCTCTATGCGCTTCCGGCTCTTTTGCGGCTTGTGGTCCAGACTCATTCTCAACATGCATACACATACCGCTCGGCGGATGGTATGGTGTTGATAAGCCTTTTTCGTAAGAGGAGGAGTACTTTTCGACCATTGTTCTCCGAACCTGGCCGCCACTCCCGTTCAGGAGGGCGAGACACACTGGGCCTGCCGTCTAGACAGAAGTAGGCTTTTCGACAAAGCACTTTTCACAAAGATCTTTTCCGGGGTTTTCCCGAGAACTCTGATCGACCATCCCTGGGTTGGAACGGCGCAAACCTTATGTCCGCCAAATCCACTCATCTTAGTGTAGTGTTTTTCTACAGAGCGAATTCTTTTTCATCCTTGTTCCCGGATCTTTGGTGACTAATCCCGCCACTAGGGGATGAAGTCTGATCCTTCGGCTTTGCCGACTTGGAGGGTCGGTGACCAAACGCCGCACCCCGTCTTTCTTACTTAGCCGTATTGGAAGCGACATGGTATCGGGCCGGTGTTTGGGGATCTAAAGGTGCACGGCTGCGTGCGGATTGTAAGTAGCCGAACCACACCTGATTTTAGTCCCTCGGCCCGCCGGGCGGTACACGTGCCCGGCATGAGCTGACGTCGCTTATGATTTCAAAGAGCTGGGGAAAAGGGGAATCTCATCTCAACCATTTCCCACGATCGGCCGATTCCGGCCGCACAAGATGTGCCAAAAACTGTCTATATGCAGCTACTCGCTTCGTGAACCGCCGATATCGCTCTGCTCATCGGGTTGTTTCCCCTCGTGCGAAACGGTTCGAGTCGTATAGCTCTGAATCTCACCAATAATGGAGGAGATTGCTGCAAGCTTTTTGTTGATGATGTACACCTTACTCCAGACGAATATGAGAACCAGAATGAAGGCCGAAAGGATGACGGCCCAGATCAGCTGAAGCCATTCCATCCACATACTCCGGAGAAAGAAAACAAACGAATATCTATCAAGATAGGTATTTTCCTAAAGCACATGCAAGCAAAACTGAAAACACTGATTTCCCGGGCAAAGCGTGTGCACGGATCGCAAAAAAAATATTACAGTAAGAATCCCGGTTCATTTTCGAAAGAAGCCGTGCCCGTTTCGCTCCGGCACTACTACCTTACATCAATGAAAACGGATTGGCAACTCATATATTTCGAGGTAAATGAACATATTGCGGGCGTGGAATAGACTAGTGCCGCGACGCACAAAGCCGTAAGCACCGGTACTCCTTACGTAGCAGAACCGATGGAGGTGATTATGAGATGTATAGAGCTGCAGGGGGTCCGTTCCCTCGCTTCGGTCGAGAAAGTGATACCGAAAAGAGAGAAAGGAAAGGTTCTCGTCCGCATGAAATCGGTCGGTGTATGCGGTTCCGACGTCCACTATTACCATTCCGGAGGGATCGGCTCTCAGAAAGCGGTTTTTCCTCAGGGACTGGGGCATGAAAGCGCCGGAGTAGTGGCGGAAAGCGATCCCGATTCCCCCTTTCCGGTCGGCACCCGCGTCGCAGTTGAACCGGGACTGCCGTGCGACACCTGCGAGCACTGCCTCTCCGGCCGCCAAAATCGATGCCCGAATGTGCAGTTCCTTGGAAGCCCCGGGATGCCGGGCGCATTCTCGGACTACCTGGTTTGCGAAGAAAGACAGCTTTTTCGACTGCCCGACTCGGTAAGCTACGATGAAGGGGCTCTGCTTGAACCACTTGGTGTGGCGTACCATACGC
>CAZEMW010000079.1:3291-9439 GCA_964513105.1 uncultured Fibrobacterota bacterium | reverse complement strand
AACCGCTTCTATATTGTGCCTTTGGGATACTGTATCCGAAAGGTGCAACAGAATCGGCAAAAATTGTTAATAAAGACGCCCTTAGCCCAAGTTTCGCATACTGCTCACTCTTGACTGCGAAACGTGGGTTAGGGCCTGATCGGCCCAGAATTCGCCGCCATATTCCGCGAATGATCGTTCGGCTCGGGTTATAGAGAAACGACTGCCTCCCTCACCTGGTCGGCAAGGCAATTACCCGTGCATCGGGGCGACACTCTTCCTTCGTCTATAAGGGTCTGGATCGTGATTGGTTTTCCAAACGTTACCGAGTGCTCGATTGACCGGCCCGCCAGTAGATTCGGGACCTTTCCTTTAGGCCAGACGGCGTAGCTTCCGCGGATTTTGGTTGGGACCACCATTGCGTTGCTCTCGAGCATCAGCAGCCCGACACCGGATTTGAAAGGCCCCATCTGTCCGTCCCGGGTACGGGTTCCTTCGGGGAAAATCACCAGGTTTTTTTTCTGTTTCAGTACGGCGATCGAAGCTTTAAGCGCCTCGACAACATCACCCGAACGCTCGACCGGTATCAGATTACACGATTTCAGCACGGAGCCGACCAGTGGATTGTCAAGTAGTTCGACTTTTCCTATGGTGAATGTTTTTTTCCGGGTTTCCCAGGGCAATGCCCCGAGTATCCAGACAATGTCAAGTACGCTCTGATGGTTCGAGGCAAAAATCACCGGGTGATCTGGCGGGACATTTTCCGTGCCCTTCACTTTCACTCCCCACAGTAGGCTGCTCAGAGACTTAACCAGCGCAGGTGCCGCGTGATACACCGGGTTCCGGTGTTCTCGGTATTCGGAATGATGTTCCGCGCCGACCGCAATTCGTTCGCGCAGGGTATGACGGTTCACTTCGGTACTCTCACCGCGTTCTTTCAGCTCGCTAATCTCGGTGAAAAGATCACCTACCGTCTCTACCCGAATGAGAACCTCCTCGGGAATGACCAACCCGAACTCCTCTTCGAGTGCGGAATGAAGATCGAGTTTACGCAGAGAATCGAGCTCCAGGTCGATCTCAAGGTTGGTGCGCGGCGTGATCCGCAGCCCCTTGGGAGCCTGAACGGTTTCTCTCACACGGGCTGCAATTTTCTGAAAATCGACATGTTCCATCAACGCTTCTTCGGGCGCAGAAAGCCTTCCACCAATCGCGCTCTTTGGATCTTTCTTGAGTTTCAGGTACATGTCTCGAAGTTCATGTTTACGCAACTTCCGCGTGGTTGTGCGAGGCAAAGGCTGCCAGGACACGGCAAAATCCGTAACTTTTTTATAGCTTGCCCGATTTCGCCCAAGTCGGATCATCTCATTGTGAATTATCTCATTTGCCTTTTCAACCGAGTGCTTTTTGCGAATTTCGGCCGAAGGGACAATCATGGCCGCGACGACCTCCCGGTTTTTCACCGTGACCCCGAATATACCGATCTCTTCTATGAATTCCGAAGCATTGTAGTACTCCTCGAGATCTTCGGGGAACACGTTTTTGCCCGATTCCAGCACGATGACATCCTTGGATCGCCCCGACAGATACAAAAAACCGTCTTTGGTGAGTCGTCCCAGGTCACCGGTATGGAACCATCCGTCTTTATCGAATACCGCTTCGGTCGCTTCGGGATTCTTGTAGTATCCGGAGAAAACCGTAATTCCACGCAGTAATACTTCCCCTATTCCCTCATCATCAGGGTTGTCGATCTTCGCCTCATTCTCTTCGAGCGGCGGACCAACCGATCCCTGGCGGGCGTCTTCGAGCGGACAAAGAGTAATGGGACCAAATGTCTCGGTAAGACCGTACCCCTCAACGATATTGAACCCCATTCGTCTGAAACCCTCGAAATATCGCTCGGGAAGCGAGGCCCCACCTGAGACGATAAGTCGTACGCGTCCACCGAAGCCCTCATGCACCGTTTTGAAGAGCTTTCGCCTGAATTCCTGCCCAAAAAGCGGGCCGGCGGTAATGGACGCCATTTTGAGCGCACCAAACACGGATCTCACTACAGGACCACGCACCTGTACCTTGCGCTCGATATTGTCGTAAAGCACCGTCAACATCTTCGGCACTGCAGGCAGAATCGAGACATGCTTGTCCTTTAGCGCCTGAAGGATGAGCGGTCCTTTTATCTGCGGAACAAGCACGACATCCATTCCCGTCGTTAGAGTCGCCGCAATGCAGGCGGCAAACCCGAACACGTGATGCAGCGGCAGAATTCCGAGCATCGTGTCGTCCGGTCCCACCCCCATTCGAGGTACTCCATGGGTACCGGCGGCCGTGTAATTCTTCTGCATCAAGACCGCCCCCTTCGGCTTGCCGGTCGTCCCCGAGGTAAATATGACCACCATTTCGTCATTGGGCCTGAATTCACCTTCGAAAGCATCCCTGTCCGGGTCACCGGTCTCCAGAAAGGCAGTGAACGGCACCTCGCCGTCCTCGACGCTGTCGTCGAGCGTGACAATATGGGTCAACGACGGCAGGTTCGCTTTTATTTCATGCATTATTGAGAGGTAGGTCTGCGAACAGAATACAACCGACGCTTCAGTTGCCCGGACGATATCGGCGATTTCCGCTGTGGGAAGGTTTGGGTCAACCGGCACCGCCCGGCCGCCGGCCAGAATCATGCCGTGAAAGGCGATAACCCATTCAGGTGTGTTTTCGCCGATAACAATTCCGTTCGCACCCCTGCCGAACGCTTTGGTCCCCAATGCATCGGACAGCCGATTGAGATCACGGTGAAAATCATTATATGTCCAGGTACGATAGCCGCTTCCGCGTCTTATATGAAGACAGTCTCTTTCACCAAATCGATCAATTGCGTCTCTGATAAGATCGACATACACATGTTTGTTCATCCGCTTCACACCCTTACTCTCAGACCGCTCATCCCCATTGGGACTGAACGCTGAAATGAAAAATCGGCAGACTGCCGAGTCGTTGTCCTCTCGTACGGAGGCAGAACAAATGCCGGCGTTTTGACCGACACGATTTTGGTACCTGTTTTCACATATCTTCTCGGCTACTAATGCAAGCCCTATGCCAATAAGATAGCTTCTGCGGATCACCTTCGAAGTGAACATGGAAAAGTATTCTGAAACGAAACTTGCAGGCCGACCGGCTGGGAATCGCGTGGAGATGCCGAGGGACTCACGGATCTACTATATTGTATTACACGGATCGGCTGGAAGAATTCACAAGGCTTAAAGGCAACCAACTCACTTATCAGGTATTTCTTCACATGAGCGAGAATTCACGAGAGAATCAACCGGACAACAAGCGTCCAAGCGATGACGAAGAAAATGTCAAGAGCTTAGAGGATAATAAGCCCCGCAACGACGACACCGAGGAGAACCCACGCACCAAACCCACGGAGCCCCCCGAACAACGACCGGCCCCGGTCGAAACGGCCGTCGCCGAGCACCGAGAGCAGCTTCCTGAGCCTCCCAAAGTCACCAGTGAGGCCGAGTTGAACAGCCGTCGGCTGAATCGTCGGGTACTACTCGCACTGGTTGTCGCTTTTGCTCTAATGCTGGTCCCAATGATGCGGCTTTTCCTTGTTCCGATCGTCTTGGCGACTACTTTTGCCACACTGTTTTACCCACTCTATGCGGGCGTTCTGAAACGGGTCAAGAACCATCGGGCAGTGAGTTCGCTGATCACCTGCGTAGTTCTGGTCACCGGACTATTGATTCCCGCATACGTTCTCATTCACCTGGTGACTCTTCAGACGATTGATCTGTATCACACGGCCGAGCCCAAAGTCAAAGAGATCGTACGAGAGGGTGAAGAGGGCATTCTGGGCCGTTTAGACAACATCCCGTTGGTGCGGCGAATCACCTTTTCTTCAGAGAATATTCAGGATGTCATACAGGAGGGAATTCGCAACCTTGGTCGCCTCGGCACCACGATTGTGAATAAGACGTCGGCCGGCGTCCTTGGTCTGGTCGGAAATCTGGGTATCACACTGTTCGCAATGTTCTATTTCTTCATGGACGGAGAACAACTGGTCTCTCGGATTCGGTATCTCAGCCCGCTTCGACGGGATTACGAAGAAATGCTCCTGTCCCGATTCCTGCTCATTTCCCGAGCGACTGTGAAGGGCACTGTCGTTATTGGATTGATTCAGGGCACACTGGGAGGACTGTCTCTCCTGATATTCGGTGTAGAAACGTGGCTGATCTGGGGCTTTGTTATGGTGGTCCTGTCCATAATTCCGCTGGTAGGAGCATGGCTTGTGCTGATACCGGCGGGAGTTATCCAAATCCTGGTGGGAGATGTTTGGCAAGGCATCGGTATTCTTGTGGTGAGCACGGTGGTTATTTCAAATATCGACAATCTTCTACGACCTCGTTTGGTCGGCCGCGGCTCCAAACTGCACGACTTGTTGATCTTCTTTTCAACTCTCGGCGGAATCGCAGTATTCGGGATCATGGGATTTATCATCGGTCCGGTAATTGCAGCACTTTTCGTCACGATAATCGAAATTTACGGACTGGAGTATCAGAGGGAATTAACGGCGCCATACACCAACAGCAAGGCCTGAAAATGCAGATTTCAGCGTTTCGCGAGCCCCTTTTCCTGCTGTGCCTTTTTGCGGGAGCAGTATCGGAATTGATAACGATCGCGGCGCCCGGAAAGGTGCTCGGGATCGTCGATTCGGATCCGGAAGAACTTGCCGACTCTCCCCTGTTCCGGATCATCCTTAGCCTTTCGGCGTTATACCTTATTGCGGTGATTATGATGTTCACCTCGGGAAACGCACTATTCCAGACCTACGGTATGATTATCCTCGGCATTTCACTGGGGATCTGGATGTTTCGCAAGCCGCTTCTGCACTACAGATACCTGCAACTGACCGCCACGACAGTATGTCTTATTCTTCTCCTTGATACCGCGCGGAAGGTACTTCTTAAGTAGTGCCTGTTGCAACGCCCATCTCTGCCGCAGTCGGAGAAACTGCGGGATTCGGCACCGGAGCCCCAAAAGTGATATGCCTTCAGGTCGGAGCGCCTCGGCGCCGAGAAGAGCGCATCGTCGATTTTCCCATCGAACGCTAGAAAGCGGACCTGTACAGGAGCGCCTGATCGGCGTAAGATTTTGCAAAATAGAATTGAGGGGCCGACATCTCTGCCTGAACGACTCTGCCCAGTACATTGATTTTCCCCATCATTCCGGCGCTTCGACACTTCTCCCCTCCGGGTACTGGACGCAACCCGTCTCTGCCCGGAATGATTCCCGCCGAGGTGAAAGAATTATTGAAGTAGTCGAGTATTTCCTCCATAAGCTCGGGTGGCAGAGTTGGGTGTTTTTGCCCCTCGAGCTCGATGTACTCGTGATCGACACCTTTGTTCTCGAGCTTTGCATGCAGATCCTTGTTTTCTACCTCGAACCAGCGGTCTTCCAGACCATTATAGAACCTGATTTTCGTATCGAGCGCGGCGAGTTCATCAACCCGTTTAAAGATATTGACGGCCGCATAATTCGCCGAATCCTGCCCGAGAATATGGACGAGTCCAAAAGTATTACCGTTCCAACGCGGACTGAACGGATACCTCAGGTCCAGTGCGGGCTTAACGGCGCACAGCGCTCCAAAGACCTCCGGATGCTCGAGGGCGTTATGGAATGCACCAAATCCGCCCATACTGTGTCCCGTGATTCCGGTGTTCGCGCGATCGGCCAATGTTCGATAATTCTCGTCGACATACGGCTTCAGCTCTTCCACCAGAAAGGACGAATACTGAGAATTTTCTCGCAGCGGACTGTCCATCCACCACCCCAGGGAGTCGCCGGCCACCCAGTCGTTATTTGGGATCACCACGATAAACCCATAATTGTCAATTACGGCATCCAGATCGGCATAGGACGAATCAAATGTTTTTTCGGCGTTGTACCCCGCGGCATGGAGGAAATACAGTACCGGAAACCGCTTTTCCGACATTGACTCATAGGAACTCGGTACTACTACTTTAAATACCGCCTGTGTGTCCAGGTGGGTGCTCTGCAACGTTTCGGTATTGATTGAGCCGCCAAAACATAAAACCGGTATCAGAAATATCGGTGCATAGCGAACAAGAGCCTTCATGAATTTCCTTCCTTCGCCCTGAGGACGGTGAATCGTTTATTT
>CAZEMW010000079.1:0-3281 GCA_964513105.1 uncultured Fibrobacterota bacterium | reverse complement strand
TTTCAGTGACGTACTTCCACTTTCCGGTAGTCGGTGACGGGTTTACTAGACAAATATGACTAGATGATTGGATGGATCGATACGGTTTGACACCAGCCTTCGGCATGAGCATCGAGACTTCCAGGGGGGCGATCTGCTTTTACAATGGTGTGAAAGGAATTTCAAAGAGGCGATCATGCCGGAACGGACATGGTCGCCTCTTTGCGACTTGGGCTCGAAAAGCGGGGGGCGCCGGATAGTGGCCGGTGATCCCCCTGGTGGTTTTCTTTATTTTACCGTTGTCAGCTTCAGCTTGGCATACTCTTTTGAGCCTTCTATCTGGACCCATACCACGTAGAAGCCGTCCGGCAGCCGACTCAAGTTCAGGTCGGTTTTGTAGACCCCCTCTTGTGTGTAAGAAGCCAGGCACCGTCCCCGCGCATCGTTGATTCCGACCCGGTACGATTTTCCCTCGGCTCCAAGGACAAACAGTGCTCCGTTTCTCAGTTCAATCATCGGGGTAATCCGGTGATTATTGAGGGTCTTCTCCGTGGTTCTTCGGATTGTACCAACCGGTCCCGGCAGATTGTCAGGGAAGAATATCGTATCTCGCGGGTTATTGATATCGATATGCCAACTTGGAACCATGAGCATTCCATTCTCTACAAATGGAATGTCGTTTATCGCATTATCGATCGCCCAGCCGCGTACCTGGGACATATCCGCACCGTCGGTACAGGTCTTCAGATTGTCGCTTCCGTTGTGCGTGACCGTTTCGTCGGTATACCCGCTCATGTTCTGAACATGCCATTTCACGTTGCCGTTTGAGGCGTCCAGGCAGTACGCCTGCAATCCACCATCCAACGTCGCCAGTCGTCCCGCCACCGCATAAAGATTCCCTCCGCTAAGTGCCACGCCGAACACCGGCCATAGGGATTCAACCTGGCTGTATGCCACCAACCTCAGATCGTCCGGGGCGGCCAGGAATTTCCAGGCAAGGGATCCGTCGCTTACATTGAGCGCATACACATAGCCGTCATGGCCACCAAAGTACACACGCGAACCGTCCACGACCGGATCGCCTGATATACGGGAATCGGCGACGAAATTCCAAACCTGTTGGCCGTTTCGTTTGGCAACAACCCGGTGTTCATGCACCATGGCCGCAATACTCAGATCTCCCGCTTCTACAGTTGCGGTCGCTTTCCGGGCCATGCCGGTCCAGACCGGCATCCGGTGCCAGTGTCGCAAGTGTTCACCCGAAACCATGAATTGAGGAGCACCGCGCTTACCGGAAGACTTCGGGTCGGCGCACACATCCGAAGATCTGGGTACATACGTTCCAATGGATCGTTCGGTCCACTCTTCCCCCAGTCGGCTGTTTTGTGCCGCAGTCTGCTCATCAAGGGCACTCGCAAGAAGAGCGGCAACTCCACCCGAGGTCATAACCCGTTTTTCCCTGCTCAAAACATCGGACTCAAACACCGGGTTCACCCGCTGTGATGAGTTCTGAGTAGGAATTGAGCGACGGCAGGAACACTTTCCACCAATCTGGTACATCTGCCCATACGCCATGATGGGCACATAGCTGCAGGCCGCGGTGCCGATAGTTACCATTTGGTAGTCGGCATCCGCTTTCAAATCATTCAGATTCTTATCGATGAAGGGTACGAATTTCTCGGAAGCAACAATGTAGTCGGGCGTAACGGTTGTGGAAGGACACGAGCCGAAGTAGTCTTTTAGTGACATTTTCCCGAGTTTCTGCCCGGTACTCAAATCATGAGTAGAATAGGTGAGGTGGGAAGCGAACACAATCATATTCTTACCGGGCACATTTATTGCGTTTCCTCGATAGCTACCGTGGATATAGCCGGCCGCATCCTGAATCGTCCACTCGATTTCTCCCGTATGCATGTTGAGGCAATGCCGCGGTTCCCGGCTTGTGCTGACGATTATGCATTTGCCTTCCCCGGCCGCGATCATTTCGTGAAACTTTTTCTGGCCCTCCGGCAGCTCATCAAGTGTCCAGAGTTTTTCTCCGTCTGAGAGTCGTAAGCCAACAGCTTTCTTGAAAGACGCGAAATATTCACGGGCCGGTCCGAAAAACATGTTTCCTTCTTCGGCTTCGTTAAACTGAGTAACCGCAATTGCGAGAACAGAGTCCTGTATAAGCCCGTTACGGATAATAGTAGCATTGTCTCCCGGCACTTCGTGGTGCCAAATGATTTCTCCGCTTTCCTGATTCATGTACCAGACATTATTTCCGAATATCTGAATGACATTGTCTTCATGAATGATTGTCTGGGCGATGTTAAAGTGCTTCTTGTCCCATTCATTCAAAACAATGTCGCCGTCTTCTTCCACTTCGGTACGCAGAACCACAGTATTCCAGTACCTTTTTTTGATTTCACCTGTGCGCAGATCATAAGCGACCAACCCTTCTTCGACCCGGCCCGTATACCCAAAAAGGTACTTGTCGGTCATAACCCACATCTGGTTACCGGCCTGGTGATTCACCGTCGGAAAATTTGTGCCGAGATAGTCCTCTCTCCACAACAGCACACCACTGAACGCGTCTCGAGCCCAGGTTCCACCGCCTACCGTGCCGGTCCAAGTGCCCCCGGCGACTCGTTCCGATTCGAAAATACAGAGCCCGCGACGCTCCTGATTGTCGAAATAGGCATCAGGAGCACCAATCCACTTCACCTGATTCGGAATACCTACCCGGGCATCATTCTGGTAACAACTGAGTGTAGAATCGTCTTTCCAGTGTGTGTACTGGTTGACGTCGGCAGGTACCGGGATGTAATGCTTCTTCCAGCTTCCGTTGTCTTTGATGTATGCGGTGCCGCTATACGCAACAACCCGGTTAATCTCACTCATTGAAGGCCCATTGGCGCCGAGCGCGTCAAGATCCGCGACCAGAAGATTCACGATACGGTCGGTGTAGGGAAGCTTCGCCGCCGAAGCGACATAGCTTACCGACGCCACCGGGTAGAGTTTCTTCTGAAACAGATTCTCACGGGCATCTTTGGCCACCTGTTCGCTCAGTGCCAATCCCTGAACCAGATTCACTCCGCCATTGGTAAGCGCGGCTTCCAATTCCCCGTCTTCCGTGCCGACCACGACGCAGAACCCTCCTTGAATGCCCGCAGCACTCAGTGCCTGGGAGGCTTCCGGCAGTTCTGCGGAAACAATCGCCCCAAAAGCGGCGATAAACCCGGCGATTACAGCATACTTCATTGCGTTAACCCCTATCTATGGTTTGTAAACAACCCCGCCCAAAGGACGGGGCTTTGTTG
>CAZEMW010000078.1:5852-9464 GCA_964513105.1 uncultured Fibrobacterota bacterium | reverse complement strand
CAGTGGGCATGAAAGATCTAAATGAACACTGTTGATAGAAGGCGGTTTTCCCTTGGCCACATAGAAATACCATCGACAAAAACAATTCGAATCCGAGCTTCGCAAGAACGCGGCAGCATGGTTTGAGGAGAAGAACTATGAAACGCATCCCAAAATGCCGTATCTTCCGGCCTCGTGGGAGGCTGCTGTAAATATTGCATTACTTGAGGAACGAACCATATGAAACAAATGTCAACATACTCCGTCCTCGGAATCGACGGAACGGCCGGAAGAATCGGGGTTGCGAGCGCGAGCTGTGTGATTGGTGTCGGGGGGCGAGTGCAGTTTTATCGGCCGGGGGTCGGTATCGTGGTAACGCAACATCATGATTCCGCGGAGCTCGCCAATGCGGTACTGAACAGGATGCAATCCGGCTATGCGGATCTCGATGAGTGCTTGTGTGCAGCAATTATGGACCACCCGCAGTTGGACCACCTTCAACTGTGTGCACTTGATTTCGATGGGCGGTTTGCGTTCCATAGCGGCGCAGACTGCGAAAGAGAGGTCCTGCACGTGCGGGTGGGAGATTTTATGCTTCTGGGCAATACTCTCTCTTTTGGAGTCGTTGATACCTTCCAAGAGTCACTTGACATCCTGCCCCAATCTGCCGCTCTGCCTGAATCACTGCTTGGTGTTATGCATGCGCTCAACGAGATCGGCGCCGACAAACGAGGCTGTGAATCCGCGGCTCTTCTGGTTGTTCCCGACAAAATATCCGGCTGGGAGTCCCAGGTGGTTAATCTGCGCATTGACCACAGCGACTCCGCAGTGGAGGATTTGTCTTTACTGTACCGGGGGTTTCGTAGGCGTTTCGGAAGTGGGTAGGGTCCTGAATCGTCGCCTTTGGCAGATTTTCATCGAAGCCTGCACAGAGATTGGGGCAATGGACATTAATCATGTAGCTATTATTCCTGAAACCACCACACCATAAAGTATACCGAGAGGAGAGTGCGAAGGCCCCACGCGCGGGTTCCGCAATCTGCCGTTTGCCGATCAGCTCCAAAAACCGCCAAGCCCCGACGCCCCCCCTTCCCGAATATATTTTGAAACCATACGGCACCACTTCTAATTCAGTATCCCAACAATAGGAGCACTCAGATGCCTGCCACGCAACGGAACTTCCCAGGCACAGCGGGCCGGGGGACCGGTTCTCACCCTCTGTACTACTCAACTGTAAAATGTTGTTTTTCTTACAAGAAATCCCTTGTAAGTCATTGTTTTTGGGTTATTTCGTGCTCCCTTCGACCCCCGCTCAGGACGGCGCGTAATCGGATTCGACGGAGCCTGCAACAGACTTCGATTACGATTACGAGCACGAGGGATGAGCTTCCTTGGTTGCGGCTATGCCGCGCCAGGTACCTCAATGCACCCCCTGCCCGGCGACACGACTGCGCAACAAGAACCCGAAAGCTTACTGCTCGGGAACGGGCGGTTTGAGGATGTCAAATGGTTTTGGTCCGGAAAGATGGGTTATGAATCTTAAGAGTTCTGAACAGATCAAGCGTATGCGCGAGGCGGGGCTTCTGTTGTGGGAAACGCACCAGGTTGCCAAATCGTTGATCGATGTCGGCATCACGACGAACGAAATCGATTCGGAAGTTGAAACATTTATCAGGAGCCGGAGTGGGGTCCCGCTATTCAAGGGAGTCCCGGGCAAAACTCCGTATCCGGCGTCGGCGTGTATCTCCGTCAACGAAGAAGTCGTGCATGGGATTCCTTCACAGCGTAAGCTTCAGGCCGGTGATATCGTAAGTGTTGATATCGGTGTCAAATTGAATGGCTGGAGCTCCGATGCAGCAGTGACATATCCGGTTGGTCATACGGTCGCGGAAGAAACCGGAAAACTATTGAGGGTCACCGAAGAGTGCCTGAAACTGGATATCGAGAGGCTTGGGACAAAGTCACGATGGAGCAAGGTGGTGAAGAAATCCGCCGGGTTGGTGAGAGAGGCGGGCTTTTCGATTATCGAGGAGCTGTCCGGGCACGGTATCGGAAAAGAAATGTGGGAACCGCCGCAAATCCCGAATTATGTCCCGGAACCCGGGCAGGATTTCAAAATAAAGACGGGTATGGTTTTGGCAATAGAACCGATGATCGGCATGGGTGTGAAAGACGTTATTCTGCTGGATGACGGGTGGACGTATGTTACCGGAGATCGACTGCCCAGTGCACATTTTGAACATACCGTAGCAATCACCGAACACGGCCCGGAGGTTTTGTCTTCAGGGCCAAACGGGGAAGGGTGGGCGGTGGGGTAGCCGACGGCACTCGGCAGCGGCGGATGCGAAGAACATTATGGGGGCGGCCGCAGGTCACGAAACCGCAAGACAAGTAGCGGGACAATTCATTGAGAAAAGGGAATCGCTATGAACTGGAAAGAGAAGCTTACCCGATATCAGGAACTGGTCGCGCAATGCCCCGGGTTTGAGCTCAAAGGCAAGACAATGCCGTATACCTCGGCAAACGGGCACATGTTTTCGCAATTGAACAAAGATGGAGAACTCGGCATCAGGTTTCCCGAAAAAACGCAGCAGAAGTACATGCGGAAACTGAAAACAACCGACTACAAATCCTACGGTTCGGTTATGAAAGGATACGTCCTGATGCCCGAATCTCTCTGGAATGATCCGAAAACGCTTATCAAATATCTCAATGAGAGTCACGACTATGTGATGACGCTTGAGCCGAAATAGGAATCAGCCATCGACAAAATCACATTCAATGTAATTGCACCCGAAGAAAGGACCCGTGATGAAGGACACCACATTTGCAGATTATGTCGTTGAGCAGGCGCAAGGGGCCGGGCCGGTACATGCGAAGGCAATGTTCGGGGGATACACCGTTTACTGCGAGGGAAAACCGGTAGCCCTGATCTGCAATGACCAGCTCTATATCAAGCCGACCGAAGAGGGAAAAAAGCACATCGGCCAACCCGAGGAAGCTCCTCCATACAAAGGAGCAAAACCCCATTTTCTAATACAGGAACAGATAGAAGACAGAGAATGGTTGGCAAACCTTATCAGAATAACCCATGATGCGCTTCCGGCAAAAAGACCTTCCAAGCGTAAGAAAGTCAAACGCACCATCATCGTAGAAGGATAGACTATTTCAGTCCCAATAGTTTTTGTTGACGCTGAGCGCGGAGGCCCCGGAGGTAGTGTAATGCGCCGTCGGGAGAGTATACTTCGGCTCGCTCAGCACAAGTCGTGACGGGGCTCCGCGGGACTCATTTTTTCGCCCATTGTTCCCGGAGTCAGTTTTGCGCGTACGGATATTATTTGCCTTAACAGCGTATGTTCCGTTTTTTCTTGAATGAGTTTCTTTCGCGTAGTTTCTCGATTCTACTTGCCGGAAGGGTAGCCTGAGCTGTCGGCTTTGGCGGAGAATGGATGGCTTAATCAGTTGAAACCTTTGCCTACCGGCACAACCGTCGTGCTCCTGAAAAAAAACGATCGAAAATGCCCCGCGGAGGCCGGTCACGACAAGGTCTCGACGCAGCAACACCCTACCCACCGGCACTCCCGCTTTGCGGCGTCAGCAAAAACAAAAGACACAAACACAACCGGCCCATCG
>CAZEMW010000078.1:0-5752 GCA_964513105.1 uncultured Fibrobacterota bacterium | reverse complement strand
GCACCATCCCCCCAAACCAGTACCAATCCGCATTCCGAAATCCGCAATCCCAAATTCCTAATATCCCGCAATAACCTCTTCACCGTCAACCATAACAAACGCCACCTCCGGATCCTCAATCAGCATCTCTTCGAGAATGCTCTGCGTGGGGCAGTGGTTGAACCGGACGCCGATCATGTCGGCGGCTTTGCCTTCTTCGATACTACCAAGACGACCGCTGCATCGAAGAGCCTTGGCTGGGTTGCGGGTGACCAGGTTGATCAGGTCGAGAGCGGGAAGGTGGGGGTGGGTTTGCTTAATGTAGTGAAGCTCGTCGAAGAGATTCATGGCGTGAGAGCTTCCGGGGGTTTCGGTGCCGAGGCAGACGTTCAGTCCACGCTGGAGGGCGATATCAAGCGGGAAGGGTTTGTGCCCGATCTCTTCGGTGTAGCGCAGGCAGGCGACTATCGATGCCTGTTTGGCTGCGAGAAGTGAGAGTTCCTGACCACCGACATAATTGCAGTGAAGGCAGATTCCGCGAAATGGAATGAGATTCATGCTTATCGCCGTCTGCATCGGGGTCATTCTGGTCTCGCCGAACGGCCACTCTTTTCTTCGGGTGATCTGAAAATAAAGATCCCCGCCATGCTCGGTGAATGCCTGAAGCTCTTCGGCGCTCTCGGCCATGTGGGATGCCCAGAGATAGCGGTTTTGAAGAGCGAATTCGCTGATTTTTCGATGATCTTTCGGGGCGAGGGAATAGAGGGCATGCGGACCGACTCCCACGTTGGGAGAATCGTGCCTGCTCTGTCGTATTCGTTTCTCGAGGTGCCGGTGCACCTCCGTTTCATCATCTTCCGCATCGGCATCTTCGGCATACACCTCATGCACCACCCACGACCGAACCGGCTCGTCTCTGAGTACCAGGGGAGATATGTCCCGACGGCTGAAATCGACTACCGTGGTTATGCCGTTTGCGAGCGCTTCGAGTATGCCCAGGCGCACCGTTGAGATAACCGCGTCGGGAGCGGCGTTGCGCATTCGCGACAGACGTTTCGCCCGCCACGACGCAAACGTTTCGTCGTCTTCTTTAGGGATGCCCCGAAGCAGGCCTTCTTCGAGATGAGTATGCATGTTAATGAATCCGGGAAGAAGAAGGGTCTCACCGAGATTCACGATTCGATCCCGGGAGGTCCGTCGAAGCCCGGATCGTCCGCCGACCGAGATGATCGTATTACCGTCGACGGTAACGCCCCCGTTTTCCAGCACGCGGCCGTCGGGCATGAGAATCCATTTTGCGAAATATACGGAAGACATTCAGATATTGTCGGTCGCCGGGCGGGAATGGGTACGTACTACTCTCTTTTCGAACACCTTAACAGAGAAAATACATACCGCAATTACTGCCGGTGATCGAAGATGCATCGGTGCCTTTTTTGCAGGAATATTGACTGTTCAGGCCGGGTGGAGGTATCTTTATAGGCTCTCGTGAGGTCATTTATCGAAGTGGCGGGGGAGAAGCGGAGAAGTCTCGGTTGATCGATGATGGTATGACTTCTACGCGGGAGAGAGAGAATTCCGCAATTTGTCGGTCTCGGAAAACACCAATAAACCGCATCCGAATTATGAACGATCCCGAGTGACCACATCCGTGGTCGGTCCCGAAGTCACGATCGAGGGTATCCTCGAGGGCGGAAGGGGCGCCGAAAAAACGGTTCGGTGGTGCAGACGATCTTATGCGCTCCACGGGCGTTCGTTTGGAAGCAATAGAAAGGAATCGTGTATGCGATACCTGTATGTAATGAGCATTATGGCTCTCGGTTCGGTAGCAACAATGGCCCAGGATCAACCAGCAGAGCCCGGCGGAGGGGGATTTCCGGTAAATGTTCTTTCGATGATGCTGATTATGTTCGCGATTATCTATTTCCTGATGATTCGTCCCGAACAGAGGAAGCAGAAGGAACGTCAGAGCATGATGTCCACCCTTCAGAAGGGCGATAAGGTTTTGACCATTGGGGGACTCCACGGTCAGGTTACCAACGTGAAGGATAACGTGGTAATGGTACGAATTGCCGATAATACCGTTGTGGAAGTCGCGAAGACGGCCGTCTCATCCGTAATAAATAAAACCGGAGCTGATGAAGGCGGATCTAAAAAAGGATAAGGATATACGATGGCTGCAATTCGCATATATGGAGACCCCATACTCCGCAAAACCGCCGAGGTCGTCACTGAATTCGACGACGATCTCAGAGAGTTTGTTGAGCAGATGAAAGAAGACATGGTTGCCAACGATGGTGTAGGGCTAGCCGCTCCACAAGTTGGTCGATCTACGCGCATTGTGGTCGTCGATATCACCGGCGGCGAACGTGAACCGCTTGTGCTTATTAATCCGAAAATCGTCTGGTCTGATGAAGAACGGGTTGATGACGAAGAAGGGTGCCTCAGCATTCCGGATATTCGAATGAAGGTAAGTCGTCCTAAATCGGTTACCGTTGAGGCGTTCGATGAAAACGGTGAAATCTATCAGATAGAAAAAGCGGAGGGCCTTCTGGGCAGGGCTCTTCAACACGAAATAGATCATCTGGACGGTATTCTGTTTGTCGATCGTACCAGCCCGGTTGCTCGACGGCTCATTTCCGGCAAACTCAAAAAGCTCGCGCGAAGCAGGCGGGAGAAGAGTTCCACCATTTAAGAAATCCGTCGATGTGATCCCGGCGTGAAAAACGGGAGAGAGGGGAAGAGAAACGAGTGAGGGGCCGTCTACGACTGTTCCGTACGCTGTCGGTACGGCTTACTCTTATCGAACTTGTCCTCTCGACATTTCTTCTGCTCTGGCTGGGAGGGTGCTCAAATATCGGGTTCATTGTCCCCAATCCTCCGGGGAAGACCGATAGTCGAGACGCCGAAAAAGACGATCCTCCCCAAAAAAGAGAAGACAAACCCTCCAAAACTGTCGAGAAGAAGGAGCCTTCTACCTCAACGAGTCCCGAAGACGCCTCTTCAGAGCAGGTCGATTTCTACACTGTTTTCAGCGATTCCCCCGAGGACTCCTCGGACGCCGTTGAATTCTTCGTTCCCACCAAAAAAGTTCGTATCGCGCTCAAGAGAAAAGTCGATCGATGTGTGTTCTATACCGTCGGGTCACTGAGAATTCTCGGGGACGGCAACGCGGCCGGGCAGGTGCTGAAGGGACGGGTGGTCGCCGAAGCACGGGGAGAATCCGCAAGGCTCTCTTCGGGGGCGGCATCGTTAACCGTATCCCTGCCGTGTACTCTTGAAGCTTCGACGGAACTGAACTACTTCGAGCTGCATGAGAAAAACTATCGAGGATCGGTTATTCTTACCCGGGAGAGTCGGGGGACAGTGTCCCTTCTGAATTACCTCGATGTCGAAGAGTATCTTCGAGGAGTGGTCCCGCTCGAAATCGGCCCGCGAAAACCCGAGGAAATGGCTGCAGTGATGGCCCAGGCGGTGGTGGCACGGACGTATACCTATCGCCGCATGCTCGATCGAGGGGACTGGCTGTACGATCTTCTTCCCACGGTTTCCGACCAGGTGTATGGGGGCGTGAGTGCCGAGCGGCAGGAGTCGGATCGCGCGATCCGCACGACTTCGGATCTTATCCTGTGCTACAACGATGAGCCTATCCATGCCTATTACCATTCTACCTGCGGCGGTATGACCGCGAATATCGAAGATGTCTGGGGAAAAGGAGCACAGCCGTATCTGGTCGCCCGTCCCGACATCAATGAAAAGGGTGAACCCTATTGCTCCATCTCCACGTATTTCGAATGGGATGAGACCTGGAAAACGAGCCACCTTTCCGCAATACTGGCAAAGTACGGCCGATCCGCCTTCCCCGATCATCAGCCGTTTCGCGGCCCCATTCGAAAGCTCTCCGTCGGCGAGACGTACGCCTGTGGGCGGGTACGCAGCTGTGTCGTGCATACCACCGGTCACGATTACCAATTCGGCGGCGACAAAATCCGGTTTGCGTTTCGTCGGGCGATATCCGGACGCCCCATTCTCAGAAGTTCGCGGTTTCGAGTGGAAAACTGTAACGGCTCGACCGTGCGCATTCGGGGGTGGGGATACGGTCATGGAATCGGCATGTGCCAGATGGGAGCGGTCGGACGAGCGCGAGCGGGACAAACCTATCACGAGATTCTTCGGGCGTACTATGCCGAGGTCGATGAAGCGGTGGTTCGTGTCGATCCGGATAATTGATCGTTTGATTTATTCCACGAATAATTAATTGAGAAGTACCGATTCGGCTGCGAAACTTGGGCCGGGAACGCGGACATAGAGCGGAGCGCTGTATTCAGCGGAGTCGAAATGCCGAGATGCCCGGAACGGCAGGTTCACCTCGGGATTTCGTCCTGCCTCAGTGCACCGTCTTTCCCAGTGCCCACTCGAGTCCACCTTTGATCGGAGGGGCCGACAACACTACTTCCTCCATGCCGGTGGGGAGAATGCGATCAGGACCGTGTAAATCTCGAGCCTTCCCAGCAGCATGCAGACCACCAGAACCCATTTCCCGATTACCGGAATCCATCCGTAGTTCTCGGTCGCTCCGATACCCGACAGGCCGGGGCCGATATTGCACATGGTGGCAACGACACTGGTGACCGCGGTTACGAAATCGGGTATTATGAGGCTCATTATAAGAGAAAAGAAAGCGAAGAGGAGAATGAAAAGTGAAAAGAATCCGATAATGTTCGCGATCTGCTTTTCTTCGAGCGCTTTTCCGGCAATCTTCACCGGTGCGATCAGTCTGGGCTGAATCATCGTGAGCACCTCCCGCCAGGCACTTCGGATGATCACCATGATTCGTATCATCTTTATTCCACCGCCGGTAGAGCCGGCGCATCCCCCGAAAAACATCAGGACAACCAGCCCAAATCGCAATGCGGTCGGCCAGACATCGAAATCGGCGGTCCCGTACCCGGTCGTTGTGGTGAGTGAGATTACCTGGAACGCAGTGTAGCGTATCGATGAGCCGATAGAACGAACCTTGTCCTGCTCAACCTCAATTTTCTCGTCCACCTGCTGCTCGCTCAGAGCATCATTACGAAAGCTCTGGGAAACCTGTTCGGGTGAAGCGGGGCCTCGAAGCTGCAGGACGAGGGTTGCGAAAACGATCGCTCCGACAGTTACGAGAGCATAGAACCGAAACTCGCGGTCTGCTCGAAGGACCGAGAAATCACGGTGGAAAATAATACGATAGTGCAGCATGAAATTGATGCCGGCAAGGAACATGAATACGATAATCACCCAGTCGATATAGGCACTGTTGTATGCGGCGATCGAAGCATTTTTTGTAGAGAACCCTCCGGTTGCCATGGTGCCGAACGCATGGCAGAGGGAGTCGAAAAAAGTCATATCGCCAAGCCGGAGCAGAAGCGTTTCGGCCAGCGTGAGGAGTGCATATACCCCCCAGAGAATTTTCGCGGTTTGAGCCAGTCGGGGACGGATTCTCTCGGCCGACGGTCCGGGGACTTCACCGCGAAACATCTGGTAGGCAGTAATCCCCACTGCCGGGAAAATGGCCAGTCCCAGCGTCACGATTCCCATTCCTCCAAGCCAATGAGTCATGCTTCGCCAGAAAAGAATTCCTTTGGGCAGGATTTCTATGTCGCTCAGAATGGTGGCTCCGGTTGTCGTGAAACCACTCATACTTTCGAAATAGGCATCGGTGAACAGCGCAAAGAAACCTTCGTGCAGATTTGCGGTTTCCGGGCTGAGGACAAGAAAAACGAACAGGGGAATG
>CAZEMW010000077.1:0-9469 GCA_964513105.1 uncultured Fibrobacterota bacterium | reverse complement strand
GCATAGCACGACGTCCCGTTTGGGTTACCGAAGCGGGTGTTTCGAGCTTTGGTGCCGAAGAAGTACAGAAGCTTGGACTCAAACAGACGGCCAATCATCTGTTGGGCAAAACAGCCCGAATCCACTGGTATTCACTCTTCGACCTTCCAATGGGCTGGGAAGCAGTCGCTCAACAGCCCGAAGCACAAAGCGCCGAGTACCTCCGTCATTACTATATGGGATTGTTGCGAAGTGACGGCAGTCCCAAGCCGGCGGTGAAACAGTTCGCTCAGTATACCCCCGATCTGGGCATTTGCCAATGGTTCCATTACGAAGACCATCGCCTTCCGCAGGCAATTCGCTGGTTTAAAGATTTGGGTGTTCGCAGTGTGAGAACCGGATTGAACTGGGACGATGGAGTACGCCCCGAAAGCGCTCGCTGGTTTGACACCTTGATCAAGGCTCTGGATTCGTTCGAAACCTGTGCAACATTTTGCTTTACACCAAAAGAATATGGTATTGTCCCGCACCACACATCACCACCGAAGGATACTCGCGCATTTGCCGATTTTTGTGGCCAAATGGTAAGAAAGTATGCAGCATGAGGGAAATGGGTTCACATGAGTAGATTTTTTCTTATTCGCCACGGCGATTGTGCCGGACTCGGCGAAAAGATTTCCGGCCGCCTGCCGGGCGTACACTTGACGGAAAAGGGACGAGCACAGGTCCATGATCTTGCGGAGCGTCTATGCGACTACAAGATTGATCACCTCTATACCAGTCCCCTGGAAAGGACACGCGAAACGGCGGGCATTATCGGCAACCGATTGAATCTCGATTCGGAATCCAGGGACAGACTCCTGGAAATCGATTTTGGTGAATGGTCGGGTCTGGATTTCGAACAGCTTGATCAGAGCGACGGATGGGATCAATTCAATAGCTTTCGAGCCGGTACACGTATACCCGGTGGAGAAACGGTTGCAGAAGTGCAAGCCCGAATGGTGGCGGAAATTCTGTATCTAACCAACCGGCACCCCGCTTCATCGATTGCCGTTGTCGAACATTCCGATCCGCTGAAAACCTTGATAGCCTGTTTTCTTGGCGTACCCTTATCTCTGATGCGGGGGTTTTCTCTAAGCACGGCATCGGTTTCCATTCTTGAAATTGATGCTTCAGGATCCCGTCTGGTATGTATGAACGATATTTCCGGAAGACTACCGGTCGACTAGAATAACCATAAACCGCTTGTCGGCATTCCGATACCGCAAAGATCATCTCTGCATAGTCGGTACCGGAGCGAGAGGCAGGCATCACAAATGGAGGAATGAGATGAGTCCAATCAGAATCGCGTGCGTAGGCGTCGGTAACTGCGCGAGCTCTCTTCTTCAGGGCATTCAATACTATCGCGACAAAAACCCCGAACAGGCGATTGGGTTGATGCACTGGGACCTTGGAGGCTACAAGCCCTATGACATTCAGATCGCGGCTGCGTTCGATATCGATGAGCGTAAGGTCGGCAAGGACGTGCATGAAGCAATTTTCCAGGCGCCGAATTGCACTGCGCAGTTTTGCCCCGAC
The DNA here is from genome assembly GCA_964513105.1 of uncultured Fibrobacterota bacterium. GTDB lineage: Bacteria > Fibrobacterota > Chitinivibrionia > Chitinivibrionales > CAYFVL01 > CAYFVL01. Next base: position 7,912 of record CAZEMW010000077.1, on the reverse strand, counting down.
ATGCCGGCTTCCGGCATAACGGTGAGTATGGGACGCATTCTCGACGGGGTTTCGGACCACATGCCCTCGTACCCGGAAGACCAGTCCTTTCGTCCCGCGAATATTGCACAACCCACCAGACACGATGTAGTGAAAATTCTGCGAGACTCGAACACCGAAATTCTTGTCAACTATCTGCCGGTCGGATCCGAAGAGGCCACAAAATTCTATGCGGAATGTGCCTTGGAAGCCGGAGTCGGTTTTGTGAACAACATACCCGTGTTCATCGCCTCGGATCCCAAATGGGCCGCCAGATTTGAGGAACGCGGATTGCCAATCATCGGCGATGATATCAAAGCGCAGCTTGGTGCTACGATAACACACCGTACACTGACCTCACTCTTTGCCCGACGAGGCGTGAAGCTGGACAGAACCTATCAGCTTAACACGGGCGGCAATACCGATTTTCTGAACATGCTGAGCCGCAACCGACTCGCATCAAAGAAGATTTCCAAAACGGAGGCAGTACAGTCGGTCGCACAGTCGCGTCTCTCCGATTCCGATATACACATCGGACCAAGCGACTGGGTTCCCTGGCAGAACGATAACAAAGTCTGCTTCATACGGATGGAGGGTAAACTGTTCGGTGATGTTCCCATGCACCTTGAATTGCGGCTCTCGGTCGAAGACTCACCGAACTCGGCCGGCGTGGCGATTGATATAATCCGCTGCTGCAAACTCGGACTCGATCGCAAAATTGCAGGTGTTCTGACTGCTCCCTCAGCATTCTTCTGCAAGCATCCCTATAGGCAAATCAGTGACGACAAGGCCTACGAACTCACTGAAGAGTTCATCCAAGGCAGTTCTCAACGGAAAGCGTCGTCGGGAGTCGATGTAAGGAAAATGCGCGTCAGCGAGGATGAGCGGGAACCGGTTCTCACCGGTAAATAAACATAAATGGTGTCTGTACGGAGAACTCCTTAAACGGACGCCGAGTTTCGATCTCTATATGGAAGGTGCCCGTTCAACGCCCAATACCAAGAATCCACCGAGTCCTGTAGCTAATTCGTGACTCGGTGAACGCATTGTCGTTGGATAGGTACTAAACAGATATCAATCCCTCAGCCTTACACTCGAAGGGGCATACTGGAACATGTGGCGTAAGGATGAATTTTCTGCGCTGCATGCTTCTAGGACTATCGCACGATAATAATCTTTCCTTTGAGAAGATTCTTCCCGTCCTTTTTGTCCGATATCATATACAAATAAACTCCCGATGCCACCGGGTCGCCCGCGGTGTTCTTCGTGTACCATGTCCACTCCGGCACGCTCGTTGAGTCTGCCTCATCGAAATGTATAGGTATACCGGGATTATCCGAAGCGCGCGCCGTTTCGGAATCGAAGACCAGATGGGCATTCATGTTGAAAATCCGCACCCGTATATCGTTTATCCCCTTACGCAGACCATGAAGGTTCTTGAACACCACTCCACAGGGTATTTCCCGACACCGACCCAAATCCCTTGCCGTTCCTCGGCAGCATTCTTGACTGAAGTGTCGTCGATCCGAGGACCGAAAAGGATTGGGAAAAGTGTAGAACTCTACTCCCGAGGTTAGAAAATGCCATTCATATCCTCCGGACAGCTCCAGGCTATCTTGTAGAAATGGGTCCACCGTTTCGGAGTATGACGCGCCCAACGGGAACCCGTGAAAAGCACAATGCACACTATCATTTCCAAAAAACTTACGGACCGGATATACCGTCACTTTCCTCCCGTCTTCGGAAAGCGCAATATCCCTGAAAGGGAGGTTGGCCCCTTTTCCAAATCGGGAGCGCAGAGAGAAGCTTTTGTTCAGCCTTTCATCAACCACCAAATGAAAGAGATCGGGTGTAACCGGTCCCGAGAATGTCATAGTAATCGGGGCCTCAACTGCTGATATCACAGCTGCACTGTCCGGTGACACCTCCACCAATTCCAACTCTGTAATGTCAAAATTCCAGTCGTACTGATCTTCATTGTAGAGTATTGCACCGGATTCGGATTGGAAGAAGAATTCACCGGTGTCTTGCGTTGACAGACCATGTAACCGACAGTGCACACTGTCTCCATAGTTCAGTCGACGAGCAACCCGGAAAACCGCCGAAATCGAATCGACCGCAACAGAATCAAAGACCAGTAGTTCGCCCCGGGAATCACGGGAGGTTACCTCCAACGTACGGTTTCCCACAAGCGACGTATCGAGAACCGACTGAAGCACCTGTTTGTTGTACTGCAAGCGGATTGTGAGATCCCTTGGTATCCCTCCCGCCTCATCTCCGGGATACCGCTCCGCATGGCGTATGTCGTTAACCCGAAAAGTCCATTCCACATCGTCGTCTCGCGCCGCGGAATCAAGAAATCCTATGGGAATGCCGTCATCATTGTTGTCAACAGGATAGCCGAGGGTATCTCGAGCCGCATACCCCCGGTACCGACAAGTAACCTGATCTCCGTAAAAAAACCTTTTGGACGGCACAAAGGTCGCCCTGGTTCCCTGGATATAAACAGAATCAAAGGAGATCGATCGTGTTTGATCGTTTCCCGAATAGTAAGCGGATGTCACTATCATTGTTTTGTTTGCCGTTTTTGAGGTGTCGATTGATCCAGGCCATATTATCGATGAGAATTCCAGTACGATATCCGGTTTTGTCGTTGTGATTGTGTCCGATGCAGCCGGAGACACGTTGACAATACTGAATTGTGCACTATCCACACGTAGTCCTATAGAGGTGTCGGCCTCAATGTCTCGCCTCGCATCCCTGTCTACATCCAGCCCGTTGGGACCATGTCGCGTTTGCGCCTGATCAAGAATCTTTGAACTCAATACCAGGATCAGTGAATCGGTCGGGATAAACATGCCTGGTGGTGGGAGGATGCCGCTGAAATAGGTACTGGGTTTCGTGTATGCCGGTTTGACTGCCAGGGATGTATACCCCTGTTCCCATTGGTGGGTCAACGGTATCTCCGACGGTGTCCCCGTTGAAGCTGAGTCCAACGCACTATATAGCCGAATGCCCGACACGACTGAAACCGAATCAATCGGTTCGGAAAACGTCATGCGGACCGCGGCGTGAGGTGGAAAACGATACCCTTGAGTCGAACGTGATTTCGTCAGCCAAAACGGCGTCCGCGGTTCATAAGAGTAATCGATTCCGGCCAGTACCGGTAGCTCATTATGCTCGTAGTGAACGGCAAGAGCATCGTTGGTATGTAACGGGTCGTCGGTTGCGATCCGAATAGTGTCCGTGGCAACCCCATCCCCCGTCAAGCCGCTCGAATTCAGCATCACACAAAGATGAACTGTCGCTTTCGGCGCCAGGTGAATTGGAAGCAGACCCGACGGGTTATCCCGCTCGTAAAACGCTACCGCTCCCGATTCCGAATTCATGAGCCCGAGTTGGAGCCAATTGACGGCACTCTCGGCCACGTTCAGACTCAGAATACGGACGGTATCGGTGCCGAAATTATGATAGGGTATGATCACGGTGTCCCGGTCACCGCTTCCCACTATCACGGATACGTGATTCAGAAGAGTATCCTTTGCCCGTCCCAGGCCACGGTTCTCCGCAGAATCCAATGAGAACCAACGATGAATCAGGGCAAACCGCACGGTGTCGGCCGCACCGGCGATATCATGTACGATGATAGTGACGGAATCATCGGTTCGGCCGAATGAACACTCAAGGGAACCGTCTGTGAGAAGCGTATCCGTCTCACTCGCAATGAGCCGATAAGTCAGTGTGTCCCAGTGGGTCTCATTTTCATCGAAAGCAGAAATGCGGATGCGGTTTGTCCTGCCCGGAACAAAACGAAAAAGATCTCCCTCCGACACCGGGATAGTGTTGATCTCAACGTCCAGAATGTGAGGGGGTTCGTTTCGTCGAAAGTATATGGTCTTTTCGAGGCTTGTGTCGGGATCTCCGGTCCAGATTCGGACCGAATCGGTTCCTCCTGAAAAGGAGTTACCCGGAAGAACCAACCGTCCCAATTCGTTGCGAAGGACTTCCGACGATGCATCTGAATTCATTGCCGCGGCGATTCGCGTGTCGGCGTCATTTTCATCATCCACCGTGTATAGCACTACAACAGAATCCACCGGACCAAGAAAGATGTTCCTGGAGGCTCCCGATATCTCAAGGGTATCCAGAGCTCCAGTACCGGTACTGTCCCATGCTACTCGTACGTCAACTTCGGGAGCCATGTTCTTCGTCTGTACATACAGGGATCGAACCCGATCGTACCATCCATCTGAATCGCGTAGCGAAAACATCATTCTATAGGTTGTATCAGAGGTCGGCAAAGCTCCCAGTAAAGCATCCGCATAGAAGAATGCCGTATCGTTCATCTCGATGGTTTCCGCGGTAAGGCCGGCGATATCCACATACAGCATGTCGCCCGTATCCGGATCATAGGAGGAGAAGGATACTCCAACCGTATCTGCTCTCGAAAAAACTTTGAGCGTATCCCCGAATACCGTCCCCGTAGAGGGTATTCTGTTTACCCGTACGCCGGTCAGTTCGGTCAGTTTCGGTTTCACATTCCAGACGGCTCGGAGGCCCGTGAAAACAGGCGTTTTGAGAGAGTCTACGCCTCGCGCGAGTTCCACCTTCAACTGGAAATATTTCGAGGTGCCCAGCGTATGGGCCTGCAGTTCCGTCTGGGATCCCAAGGGTACCCAGGCACTCCAGTCACCAGACTCCCCAAGCGGAGGCCCAACTCGGAGATATGGTTGAGCGGTGCCCTGACCGTGCATCGTCATTGTACCCGGTTTGAATACCACCGAATCGCCCTCATTCATAGGTACGGAATCGACTTGGGAGATCCAAACACCATTGGCATGCCTGATAGGACGGTTGGCCCAGGCACAGGCACCGACTCCCGTCCCCGGCCGTGGCCAGGTTGCCGCAATGCTGCCGACCGAGTCCATGGCTAGAGTCAGGTCCGGTACCGAGGTTTCAATCGATTCCGACGGATCCGAAAAGGTAAAGGTATCGACTTCGGCGATCTGAATACCGTTGTTTCTAATGGGAAACCGTACCCCTTCCACCGATGCGGTAGGATTTCCAAACAGGTTTCCCTTCCAGGCGACAACCAGGAAGTTTTCGTTTCGGGCTATTGCGGTTCCTCGTACTCCGGTACCCTCGGCGATGCGGACCGATTGCACATCCGGAACCGCCCCCACGGTTACAATGGTATCAAGATAGACGCCGTCGGAGGCCCAGTGCGCCGCGGCGAAGCGGCTGACGGTATATGCGGTTACAGGCCCGTCGTCCCAATATGTGTACTCATTCCCTACGCTCACTCCGGAATCGATAATGCCGGTTCGAAGCTTCACCAGATCGCGGCGATAAAGAGCATAGAATAGGTCTTTCCGATCGTTGGGTGGATTGACGCCGCCACGAGAGTAGGTAACAAGAATGCGCCCGACACTGTCGGCCGTCACACTCATGTTACGAAACGAGTTCTCATTCGTTCCGTCGGATGCCACGGTATCATGATCGATTTCAACCATTCCCGCCGGAAGTGAACGTATTTTCCTGAGCAGGATTGTGGAATTCCCTACCCGATGGGTCACCAGGAAGGTGTCGGCGGCAAACCAGCAGAGCGAATGGTACGGCGTGCTGCCGGTAATGATTTCGGTCCGATTGTACCCATTTGTTCCGTTTACCGCCCAGAGCGTGCCGGCCGAATTCAGGTCAACGAAACTGCAGACACTCCCCTGCGCCCCCGACGCTGCGTGCAGGTACGTAATGTCGGGGCGACCAAGGTCAAAAACCGTGACGGGAGTGCCGTCGTCGAATCCCGACGAAAGTAACGTCAGATCACGATAGCGCACTTCATTTAGCAATTCACCGGGAGTTGCCCAGTAGATACGAAACTGATTGTACCCCAGATTTGTGACGGCACCGGCGTATGCATCCGTTCCACCGGGCGCGGCATCGCCATAGATTTTTACCATGAGCCATCTGGCGATGTCGAGGGTTATAGAATCGGAGGGTAAAACATTTTCGGAGGACTCGAATACGCTGAAATCGGTAAAATCCCGCATTCCCGCGTGAGTTCCTATCGTAAACAGAAGCAAAGCAAATACAACGCCGAGAACCCAATCGGTAAAACCGAGGGGCGCAGAGACCCTTTGCATGTCCGAAAGTTTATCACGCATACCGTCTCTTCAGAGCCGAAATCGAGGACACTGTGGTGAGCCCGAATTCCAGTATCACTTATTTAGTGTCCATCACCAGTTCGAGCAGTCTTTTCGCCCGACTTAGTTTCCTGCCGGACGGTTTTCGCAACGGCTTCCCCGGCAGGACTGGCTATGCAAGGCCGCCGCCCACCCGGTTTCTCCTCCGGGCATAGGCGGTCTGAGATATGTCGTCACTTACCACCTGTTCCTTGAGTTTCATCTCATGACGCCAGGCGCGATATCTTCGTTCTTTAAGCAATTCCACGGCTCTACGCCTGCGACTGGCCGTGACCAGTTCCTCACGCACATTCTCCGTTTCCTCGCGCAGATCGTCTATCTCACGTCCCTTCTTGAGCATTTCCAGCTTAAGCCGATGCCGGTATGCAACCGATTGCCGCAGCGAGTTTACATTGTCCGTTGTGCTTCGTCTTTTTTTCTGAGAAAGCTGCATATCACTGAGCTTCGCGTGGAGGACTTCCATATCGGCTCCAAGTGACTGCAATTGTCTGTTCTTCTCGGCCAGACGAAGCTTGACGGCGTCCTCCTCCCGCGTACGCGCTTCAAGCAAGGCCTCCAGTTTAAAACTGAAGCGCTTCACAATGAGTCCCCAACCATTTTGTTAATCTGCTCAAGGACGCGAACACTGTCATTCAGTTCGGTGTTCTCATCGCGCGATTGACGCAAAAATTTCATGATCGGCTCGTGGGCTTCGACGGCTCGGTCAACACGTTTGCTTGATCCCCGGGCATATGCGCCGATCTGAATCAGGTCTTCATTCTCCTGATATGCGGCCATCAGATCCTTTACACGTCCGGCCACCTCCGCATGTTCGGGAGTGACGACATCGGACATACATCGAGATATGCTCTGAAGCACATCGATTGCCGGGTAGTGATTACGATGAGCAAGACGTCGGGACAACACGATATGGCCGTCCAGAATGCTTCGCGCCGCATCCGCAATCGGCTCGTCCATATCGTCTCCGTCGACGAGGACGGTATACATCCCCGTGATCGTCCCCAAATCGGAATTGCCGGCGCGTTCCATGAAGGCCGGGAGCATTGCGAACACCGACGGCGTGTACCCTTTTGTTGCCGGCGGTTCTCCCACCGCAAGTCCAATTTCGCGTTGCGCCATGGCAAGACGAGTCACCGAATCGCATAGGAAAAGAACATCGTTACCGAGATCACGGAAATATTCGGCGATTGTGCAGGCAACCATGGCCCCCTTCAGTCGGATAAGTGCCGGTTTGTCCGATGTCGCCACGACCACGATCGATCTTCGAAGTCCCTCTTCTCCCAAATCCCGCTCTATGAACTCACGGACCTCTCGCCCTCGTTCTCCGATAAGGGCGATGACGTTAATATCGGACCGGCAGTTCTTTGCAAGCTGCCCCATCAGGACACTCTTACCTACACCACTACCACTGAATATACCGATACGTTGTCCTTTGCCCACGGAAGTAAACCCGTCTATCGCTCTGATACCGGTCTCCAGCGGCTCAGCGATTCGTCGACGCGTCAAGGGATTCGGTACATCCGCAAAGCTTACCCGCTTCTGTTCGGTCCGTACGGGTCCTTTACCATCTATCGGCTTTCCCAGGCCGTCCAGAACTCGTCCAAGCAACGCTCTGCCGACATCAACGACAAGTGGATTTTTTGTGCACACGACGGTCAATCCGGGATGTACTCCTTCGATTGGTCCCAGGG
>CAZEMW010000076.1:8438-9506 GCA_964513105.1 uncultured Fibrobacterota bacterium | reverse complement strand
CACAACGCAAGCTCACTTGATTTTCGACCTTTGATTTTCGATCTTTGATCTTTGATTTTCGATCTTTGATCTTTGATCTTCGATCTTCCCGCTCCTCAACGGTTACACCCAGGCCGGTACGCCTTCGGCGGACTCTCCAAATATGTCCCGTATCTCGCCGGGAAGCAGAAATGAACCTCGTTGAACTTCTCGACCGAAGTATCGACATTGCGCTTCCACGGCAGAAAGCCGTTCTTCGGAAACAGTAGTCGGGGTTGATTCGGTTGTGCAGAGCAGAAAACTGGAGAGTCCGTTGGGAAAAGATGGAATAGTGCAGCAGTATGCGTGGGACGCACTGAACAGTGCGGAGAGTACCAGGGTGCTGCGACGAATATGCTCAACCCGCAGTGGTGGGGAATCCATCTGCAAAACCGCGATTCCCCCCGAAGCCATGCGGTTTCGAAGGAGTTCGTAGAAATTCCCGGTCTCGAGCGACTGCACCGGCCCCCCCGGATCGTACGAGTCTACAATGATGATATCAAATAGATTCTCGTGCTTTTCGAGCCACAACATGCCGTCGTCATATTGGATTTCTACTCTCGGGTCCCTGAACCCAACCGATAATTGCGGAAAATGCTCTTCCACCACCTTCGTGACCATTTCATCAATTTCGACAATGACGATCTGCTCAACCTCGGGATGCTTCGCTATTTCCCGTGCACAGCCGCCGTCTCCACCACCGATAACGCAGACACGTTTCGGCGCGGGATGGGTAACAAGGGCGGGATGGGTAATCATCTCGTTGTAGATATGCTCGTCTCGTTGAGTAAAGACCAGCGATCCCGCCAGCATAAGCACTCGACCGTATGCATACGTATCAAACACTTCGATCTTTTGAAAAGGACTGGCCCCGCAATGAACGGCCGACTTCGCTTTCATAGTAATACCGGCAAGTCCGTCGGGAAGACTCTCGATCCACAATGATGAGCCGACATCGGCTCCGGGCGGCACGTATCCTGCGTTCATATGGAATGTCCTTTAAAGCGGTTTTCGCGTTTCTCCCGGCGTTATCGTCGTCCGCAGTTCCGA
>CAZEMW010000076.1:0-8428 GCA_964513105.1 uncultured Fibrobacterota bacterium | reverse complement strand
CTGAAAAGCTGTCTCTCAGTCGATCAAAACGGTTTTCGGTTTGTCGGATCCGTTGAAGTTCGATGCACTGGCCGAGGTATAGGCACCCATGGACCCGAAAAGAAGTACTTCGCCGATCTCGAGTTCCGGCAACGCAATGTTTTCATATAGAACATCTATTGAATCACATGTCGGACCGGCCAATACGGAATTGTATTTCTTTCCCTGCCTCGCCACCGCCATCGGGTAATCCGCATGATCATACAACTTCCCGGAAAAGGAGCCATACAAGCCGTCGTCGAGGTAGTACCATCGGACTCCGTTGCGCACGGAACGTCCAATAACTCTTGTGGCCAGGGTAACCGCGGGCCCGCTGATAAATCTTCCCGGCTCGGCGATGATTCGGTAATTTGCGAAAAAACGCCCGAGATACTCATTGATCGGCAGGCAAAACTCAGAGGCCTGTGGAGCACCCGCTATGTAGCTTATCGGGAATCCACCTCCGATATCGACAATGTCGAGATTCACTCCGGCAAGGGCCGCCATACGGCAAATATCCCTGCAGTAATCAAGTGCTTCAATGTATTTCAGATTGTTTTCGTTCTGAGATCCGGTGTGGAAGCTGATACCCCGAACTCTGATTCCCAACTCTACCGCTTTGCGGATCAAAGGCAAAGCGTCTTGCGGTGCCGCGCCGAACTTGTAAGAAAGGTTCACCAGACTCGAAGGGTTTTGGACTGCGATGCGCACAAGCACCTGCGCCCGGTCCCTGAAGGGAACCATTTTTTCCAATTCGGCGTGATTTTCGATTACGAAAAGGTGTATGCCGAAATCCAGCGCGCAGGCTATTTCGTGGTCTTGCTTTATTGGATGCGTATGCAAACACCGGGATCCGGTTACTCCGCACTGAGATACAACGCGAATCTCTCCATTGGTGCACACATCGAAGGAACTTCCCTCTTCCGACAAAATTCGGATCAGCGACGGGTCCGCGTTCGATTTCACCGCATAGAACAGTTCCACTCCCGGCAATGCCGAAACCAGGGACCGGTAACTCTCCCGCACCCGCGAAGACGACAGGAACAGAGTCGGCGTACCATACTCCGCGACAAGCGATTTGATCGTTTCAAAGTTCATCAGCATTCCCGTGTTGTGACGTCGTGAACATTCTCGGCACCAGCCTCGAATACCCGACGGGACATAGCCTGAGTCGCCGGTTACATGATTTTGACGGGAAAATCGGGTCGTTTGTCCGTGACTACACGCGCTCGCTTTTTGAGAATCGCATCTATGTATGGGTATTTCGTCTTCATTGCGGCGAATGTATCACCGGTGAACACCTGAAGATTATCAATTCCGGATCGCGCGAGCTTCCTGTTCACTACGGCGGCGGAGCTTCTTCGTACCCGATCACTGTCCGAACATACCCCAATAGACCACAGTACGGCGTACATCTGAATGTAGGTATACAGCACCTCTACATTGGCAAAAACCGATTCCAGGGTCTTTACAATAGAATTAAAAACCACGGGGCGGCTGATAGGAGACTCGGTATGCATGGTAAAAATTCCTTCAAGGCCTCTCAAAGCCTTCTTCACCGCGGTGAAAAACTCCTTTGTGTAAAGGTACTTCGAAGGACCGAAGGGATCGGTCATATCCATGATAACAACATCATACGCACCGGTATGTTCTTCGACAAACTTCCGACCATCAACGATGTTTATCACCACTCTGTTATCGTCAAACGATTTCTTATTCATTTTGGTCAGGTATTTTCTCGAGAACTCCACAACCTCGGCGTCAAGCTCGGCGAAATCTACATGACGAACAGAGGGGTATTTCAAGACCTCCCGAAGTATGCCTCCGTCTCCACCACCGATGACAAGCACGTCTCGCGGTTTGGGATGACAGCACATTGAAGGATGAACCATTGGCTCGTGATACTGATACTCATTCTTTTCAACAACCTGTGTGATATTGTCGAGCAAAAGAGTATTTCCAAATTCGGGCGAATGAACCATCTCAATATTCTGAAATTTGGTTTTTCCTTTGTATAAAGTTTTGTCGATCGTATAGTAATACCCGAAATCCGGATTCAGCAGTTCGCGGAATTCCCGCTTTTTATCCCCTTCAGCCATCCTCTCTCCTTGCTCTTTATGTACTTCACTCCCCAGCCCAACACCACCGTGGACTTAGTCTTCGTATACGTTACGGCATTCGAAAATTTCCTGCATTTCCGTCCGAAGAAGGCGGCGAATTCTCGTTTTCGTTGCAGCCGCCATTTTCTTTTCACTGTCCGGTCCGAAAAGGTAATTGTCCAGGTTGAATTTCTTGACCGACATCTTAGTGTGAAAAATATTGTCGGAAACGATATTGATATCGTACGCAATATACTTATTTAGTATTTCATCCGAGATGTAGTCCTGTATGGAGGTTATATCATGATCCATATACACCTTACGGCCGGATACATCCCTTGTAAATCCCCGTACCCGGTAATCCATAAGCACGATGTCGGATTCGAATGAGTCAATCAAGAAGTCCAGTGCGGACAGTGGTGAAATCATCCCGCACGTTGAAACGTCAATATCAACGCGAAAAGTAGAAATTCCGGTTTTCGTGTTCGTTTCCGGATAGGTATGGGCGGCAATATGACTCTTATCCAAATGCGCCGTAACTCCGGCGGTTTGATGACCCTCATTGATCAGGGCCGTTACACTCGCCCCCCGGGGATCATAATCCTGCGTGGAAACATTTATTATCTTGGCCTGGATTATTGATGTAACCTCTTCTATTATGCCGCGAAGTCGAGCCGAATTGTATTCTTCATCAATGTACTCCAGATATTCGGTTTGTGAAGCTTTTGACCGTGCATAGCAGATATCGTAGATGTTGAAACTGAGTGATTTGGTAAGATTATTGAAGCCCTGCAGCTTAATCTTACGCCCACGGTATCTGTTAAGCATCAAGTTGTTCCTCCGGTGGTTCAGTATTCAGCCTGAGCCGAACCGTTTGTTCGTAGAAAAACCGCCCAGGTAAGGTTCAAAAACAGAGAAAAACCACGCTCATCGTCAGCACCGACGGTACTCGGTCGGCGAAAGGCCGGGAATACACTTGTCGGACTCGAAAACGATTCTTTGGCGTTTGAAACCCGGGTTATAGTACGTTCACGTAGAGTGGTTTGTGCCCACAGTACTTTGCCCTAAAATAATTTATGATGACCACTTCAGTCTTCACCTCGGGAAGGATCGTTATGAACAGGCGATCCGAAAACAACCTGCTCATGTGGAGGCCGCGCCCCGAATCGTCCAGAACACCTTCGCCTTTGATATGGCGATCCAAACGGGACAGGACGGTTTCTTTGGTGAGTTTGCCCTGGTAATCGGTGATGGATACGGCGTACTTCTCGGAATCGTACCCGAACTGCACTCGTATGCTCTCTTCAAGGGAGAGCTGCACCGGCTCATATTCACGGTACTTCAGTTTTCCGTCCTCCCTTGTGGGAGAATGATATACGGCATTGGTGATAATTTCATCCAGAACAAGCCGAATATCCCCGTCGGCATTGAACCTTTTTGTCACCCAGTCCGTGATTTCAGTTCCTATGTTCCCGGCGTCTTCAGTACTCCGGACATATCGTGGGGAATGAAGCTTCGCACCGGGATGCAGATACCGTGGGAGCCCAAAAAGGTCGCCCTGAAGCAAACCGTCCACAATAAGGCGCAACTCGGTAAAGTTGAAAGGTATTGCCTTTGGAATTATACTGGAGATCCCGTGACCGAATGCAGCGCCCACGTAGTCGTCCACATTGTAGGCGGTCATAAGAACGGTTCTTATCCCGGGGAAATTCGTATGGATTCGAGTCAATAGCTCAGGGCCTTGCAAACCCGGCATATTGATGTCGGACAGCACCAGATCAATTGATCGGGAACGGCAGCATTCGAGGGCTTCCCGGGCGTTTCGGGCAGTAAAGATTTCGTGCTCTTCCTCAAGGAAATCCTCAAGCATGATCCTGATGGATTCTTCATCGTCTACAATGAGTACCCGAGGCATGGCTTTCCTTCTTGCTGATTCTGGATGCGATTCGTGCACCCGGGTCCGTCAAGGGATCACTTCCGATCGGCAGAACGACCACCGCCTCCGTATACTCGTCAAGACTATGTACCGAGATACTGCCCTGATGTTCCTCAACGATTCGATGACAGATACTCAACCCCAGTCCGGCCCCACTTCCGGGAGGGTACGTCGTGAAAAATGCCTCGAAAATCTTACCTTCGGTACCGGGGATCAGGCCACAGCCGTTGTCGATCACCTTCAGGATTGTATTCCGCCCTTCAGCCCGCAGCCGAAGCCGCATTTCTCCGCGAAACGCGCCACCGGTTCGCCGACAAGCTCGTCGTTTTTCCATCACCGCTCGAACCCCATTATCTACCAGACGGCAGATGACCTGTTCGATTTTTGAAGGATCACACCGAACTTTCGGCACCTCCGGGTCGATGTCGAAATGGACTGATACCAGAGACGCTTTTTCAGAATGAACACTCTCCCCCACCTTCCGCAGAAGTGCGCCGACATCCGTTCGAACGCGGATACAGTCCTGACGCTGGGATAATCTGCGCAGATCGGTCATGATGCCGACCGCGCGTCGAGAGGAGGCCAATATCCGGGAGACGCGATCTCGGCCACGCTCATTCAGGCCGTACTTTTCAGGAAACCGAAGGAGGTTTTCGGCCATTCCGGATATGCCGGAAAGCGGATTTGTGACTTCATTGGCCACACCGCCGGTAAGAATGCCAATCGAAGCCAGCTTTTCAGAACGAACCAGCAGTTCGTTTACTCGCCGTTCTTCGGTGATATCCCGGATTTGCTCTACCACGTTCGCCACACCTTCGCCCTCTCCCACGACCGGTGTGGCGCTGATTTCGAAATGCTGCTGTGCATCCTCATCTCGGATTGAGATCACCTGCCCGGCAGAAGATTTTCCGGAGTGGAAAACTGCGCTCGAAGGGCACTCCTTGCACGCCGTCGTCCTTCCCCGGAATACACTGTAGCAGGTTCTCCCCAGAAGGGCTCGGACATCTTCACCGACATAGTCGGCATAACTGCGGTTTGCCGCAACAATGCGAAAATTCCGATCCACAACGCAAACCATGTCCCGAAGTGCGTCGAAAGTGGTTTCGAGGCGTCGCTTACTAAGCCGAATCTTCTCAGCAGTTACCGGATCACGCGGGTCTCCGGAATACGGCATCATGTCTTCGAAAAGACGATGATACAGTCGCTGAAGACGAAAATAAGCGATTACAACGACAACCAGGGCTGCCGAGGGCAGCAGGAACGTGTAGTCGAGAAAAACCATTCAGGAAGAGTTCTCCACCGTGACATGTCGGAGACAAAACGCGCAACCAGCTACAATAGTGCCATACTGAAGCGTTTCTTGCAATATTTCGAGAAGAAGCACACACGGCAAAGCAAAGCCGCAGTGCTCCCCAATCACTCTGAGCACGGCGAAAGCCATCCAGGGGTATTGCTGATCGGCAAACGACGGTCGGGGGCTAGTGAGCAACCCCAAAAGCCGCCTCAGCCCAGTCCATATCCCAAACGACCGAGGTTTTGAGGGAGAGTTTTGCGACCACGGGGAAATGGTCCGAGGGGTACCTGCCGTCTATCTCTTCCCGAACGATTCTTGAAGAATGCACCCAGAATTCGTGAGAGGCAAGTATGTGATCGATTTTCGGCAAGAACGGAACTCCTCGGAAAAAATGAATCGTCCCCCGCCAGAGTTTTTTCGAGGGACTTGCCCGATAAGTATCATACAGGCGACCGTCCCGAGTCAGTTCCGCTTCGGGGAAAAAGCCCGACACAGTGTCTGTTCCCATCAAGATCTTCATGGCCTGACTTCTCTCACCGGCATTGAAATCCCCTGTTACCAGAACCGGATCCTGATGCACGCGTTTATCAATTACCCGCGCCAGGAGTCGAGCGCTCATACGGCGTGAGCGCCTGGAACGATGATCGAGATGGAGATTATAGACGTAGAAATACTCCGGTCGGCCGGTGAGTTTGAATCGTGCCCAAGTGCAGATACGGGGGTTGTCATTCCCCCAATGAGCCGATCCCGGTTGATCGGGCGTATCCGAAAACCAGAAAGTACCCGAAGTATCGAGTTCTGTTTTTTCTCGATCATACAGTATGGGCGCAAATTCACCCTTTCGACCACCGTCCTCTCTCCCAACCCCTACCACGCCGTACCCGGGCAGGGCTTCGGAGATCTCCCGCAACTGGAAATCGAGCACTTCCTGAAGCCCCACCACATCGGCGCCAACTGAATCCAACAGATGAGCTACGCGGTCTCTTCGGTACTCCCAGTGATCCCGACCGTCGCGTGCCGTACCATACCGCACATTGAAGGTCATAATCTCTACAGCGTCGCTCTCAGTGAAGAAATCCATATGCTCTCCATTTGGTACGAAAGCCGCCGAAGAACGGTTTTCGACCGTCGACGAGTATGTAAAACCCAGGAATGCTGCACATAGTATTGCCGAAAGGCGGAACAGGGCTGATGATCTCATACTTCTTTAGCTGTTTAGAACCAATTTTGGGGCCAATTCACGGCGATTGGTGAAAGTTTCTAAAGTTTTCATTTCGGATAGCTACTATCTGAAATTTACACTGTTTGCCGAAGAGATGCACGGCCGGATCGCAGGGGGAGAGAAATCGGGACTCGGTGTCCATTTCAGGCTTTTGCGGATAGACACCAAATTCTCTTTCATTCCTCCAGGGATGCCGTCAGCATCGTTTGTGTCGGGGAGGTACGATCATCGAAAACTGTATCCGTAGAATCCAGCAGTCTGGTCAGGCGCCAGGGAAAATCGCCGGCAACAAATACCGGAAGATCGTCGGAGAACCGGCTGAGAGGGGGCGTTGTGCCAATCCCGTCCTCGGCCGGGGCAAAGTATACGACCGACTCCCAATCCAATGCTGTCTTTTCCGGTTTCTCGTGCAGATTCACATTGTCTATCACCAGTTCGGTTTCGGCGGGAATACTTACCGAATAGTTTGCCGGGATGTCGTACCAGTTGATGAATATCTTATCGAGAAGGGCTGGGTTATGTTCCCGGAAATCCGACTCCGGCACACCGAAAAACCTGGTGACGGCAAAAAAGGGCGCGGGTTCCACAAGTTTCACCGACTTTGCCGGCACGGGATCCTTCCACTCCAGATTCTGGAAATATTTTCCGGCATTTTCGGCAACAAGCACCGCGGCAAGAAAACACCCATAAAAATTCTTCGAGGCAAATCCGAACGAGGGACTCCGGTAGGCTCGTATGATGCTGTCCAGATCGGTTGTTCCGGTGCGCTCGGTAGCCCGTTTCATGCCGAATCTTCCGTGATTGTATGCCGTAATCGCCAGGGGCCATGCATGGAGAAATTCGTGATTCTCGGTCAACAACTGTGCGGCTGCATGCGTAGAACGGATTGGATCCAGCCGCTCATCGATGAGTGAATCGATGATCATATACTCCTTCCCGGTCGCCGCCATGAATTGCCACATCCCAAGAGCTCCAACTTTTGATCGTGCAGACGGATCGAAGGCCGATTCCACATGTGGGAGATACGCAAGCAGGTGTGGGAGTCTATAGGCATCGAAAATCACACGTACGGTGTCAAGGTACCGCGTGGACCGTTCAAGGCCTCGTCGGAACGGTTCTTTGAGCCCGCGCTGATATCGTATCCGGTCCCCGGCCCCCTCAATATCCTCTCGGTCCGCATATCGATCAAAAAGGCGTGTGACCCTGTGTGCTTCATCGGTCCAGAGCGATTCGGGCTCCTCCCGGATCTGTTGAAACGCCTTCTCGAGTTGTTCTCTTTTCCTGTAAAGAAGCAGCATGCCTTCCCCGGACGACTTACCCCTGAAATCCACATCGCCGTAGATTATCCTCGGATTATCCCGATCATGAAGCACAATCTGCTCGAATGAGTATTCCGTACAGATTCGAACCCAGAAATCGCGAATCGTAGCGACGGTTCGACCGGCGGGAAAGAGCTCGCGGTACGCCGAAGGAAACTGTGAGGAACCTTTTGAGGAATAACTTCCGTAATCCGGGGAAGGCACACTTTCCTCATCCACCGCAGCCTTTGCGGTTTCTTCAAGCGCGAAACTCCTGATGGACGGATCCTGCGGACCCGCGGCATTATCGTGAAAACCACAAAAGGTAAACAGGCAAACAGTTGTGATCACCAGACATGCGAAGAGGTAACGATTCGTCGGTGCCGCTGCACCACCGAATAAGGCGTTCGTACGACGTTGATTCATTCGGCGGCATACCGTCTGCTCGATGTGTTTGGGTCGAACGCCGTTTTGCTGTCGGTTCACACGCATCCCTTTGAACGTCTGGTCCTCGACGGTTTTTCAACATTTAACGCAATGCATATGCCGGCTGTCTATAGG
>CAZEMW010000075.1:0-9510 GCA_964513105.1 uncultured Fibrobacterota bacterium | reverse complement strand
GCACTGAAGTGGCTCAGATTCTTAAACAGATACACGGACGGGGAATCGGAGTTGTGGGTATGAAGGTAGTGGGAGAAGGACTTCTTGCGGATAACCCGCGCCGGGCGCTTGAGTATGTAAATGGACTTTCTTATGTTGATGCGGCGGTTGTCGGAATGGTGACGCGCGAACAGATCACCGCGAATATTTCTGCAATACGGTAGAAGCCAGTGGCTGGACGGATCGTACAGACAGAACGTACTCACAACGACCGAATGGAATTTCGAGTGAAAGTGAAAATCCATGAAAGGTGAAGAACGCTCTTCGGAAACAGGCCCGGGCAGAACAGGAAGGGCGTCTCAATTTCATGAGATGAGAACGCCTTTTGCCGTTGCCGTACTTCTGTTTGTGGTTTCGCTGTTCTTTGTCTTGTCGCTTTGGCACCACGACAGTCGTATGCAGGCCGCTACTGCCGAATCAAGAACAGCCATGGTGTCCAACAGAATGCTGATGGCCATAGAGGGTGTGATATTTGAACGTTTGAACGATATTGCCCTTCTGCGGGATATCTGGTTTGCAGGGCCGTTTCCGCACCGGATGGACAGGTCGGCACTCGTGGCGGAAAAGGTTATTGCACGAGAAAAAACGTTTCATTTAATCAACTACCTGGACACCGGATTTGTTTGTCGAGTATCGGTTCCGCAAGAGCGTGGTGCCAAGCTGGTCGGAAGGGATTTGTCCAATCTTCCATTGAGAAGTGAGTATTATCGAATACTACGCTCTTCGGCGAAACCGCGGATGAGCCCTCCAATGCGCCTCTTGTCCGGAAAAATGGGATTCATTCTGTGGTATCCCATTGTTGATTCGGGCGGATTTCATGGTACTCTGGCCGCGGTGTTTCACTTTGACGATTTTTTCAGCGAGGTTCAGACCCGGGCACTCCTTCGGCAAGAATATTTTCGTGTTGGGCTGGGTGATTCTGCTGTATACAGTTCCTTTCCCGCCGAAGCAGATGTTCGAGATCTGCCACACTTTTCCTCCCGGGTTCTTGGACAGAACTGGACTGTCACGGCTCTGCCTCATTCCGAAACGCGTGCGCGGCCTTCGGGAATGGATCTCCTCTACGTTTTGGCAATATTCTTTTGCGTTGCGGTGTCGGTGCTTGCCTATCTGGTACTCTCGTATACCATTCGTCTGAGAAAATCCCGTGACGAACTCGACAGGGCTCGTCAGACCTATGAGTCGATTTTTAATTCGGTCAATGATGCCATTTTTATTCATGACATCGAGACTCACCGAGTGGTTGGTGTGAATCGAAAAGCCGGTGAGATGTTTGGACTCAAGCCTGAGGAAATGGTCGGAGAACCCATGTTTCAAAGGGCGGGCGGGGAAGGGACCTTTACAAAAAATAAGGCCTACGAGCATCTCCGGAGAGCGTCTGAAGGAGAACCACAGGTGTTTCAGTGGCGATCCCATCACTCCAGTGGTTATTGCTTCTGGACCGAGGTGGATCTGAAGCGGGCAACTATTGACGGTCGCCCCCGAATTCTTGCCACCGTGAGGGATATTGGACCACGGAAAAAGATGGAAGATACACTCCGCGAATCCGAGGAACGGTATCGGGCGATCGTTGAGGATCAACTTGACTATATTGTCCGATGGCACCCGGACGGCACTCTCAAATTCGCCAATAGCGCGTACTGTCGCGAGTTTGGAATCCAACGTAATCAGGTGGGGACGCACTCCTTTTACGATCCTCTGACCGATGACGAGGCCGCGGCTTTGCGTCGGAAAATAGGTCGTCTGACCTCGAGGAATCCAACCGCGGTACATTCACACCGAATCAGCCTGCCACGAGGGTCGGTGGGGTGGCAGGAATGGACCACCCGCGTTATCGAATATGCCGACGACAGTAAGAGCGAACTTCAGTCCGTGGGACGCGATATAAGTGACAAAGTAGAAGCGGAGGAACAGAGGCTGCGTGTCGAAGAGCAACTCCGACAGTCTCAGAAAATGGAGGCGGTGGGTCAACTTGCCGGCGGCGTTGCTCACGATTTCAATAATCTACTCTCGGCAATAATTGGGTATGCCGACATCCTGCATGAAGGGCTCCCGGAGAATGGACCGGAGAAACGGTTCGCGGA
The DNA here is from genome assembly GCA_964513105.1 of uncultured Fibrobacterota bacterium. Lineage (GTDB taxonomy): Bacteria > Fibrobacterota > Chitinivibrionia > Chitinivibrionales > CAYFVL01 > CAYFVL01. Next base: position 7,387 of record CAZEMW010000075.1, on the reverse strand, counting down.
TGCCATACTCAATGCAGGGAACCGAGCATCGGCACTCACCAATCAACTCCTTGCCTTTTCACGGAAGCAGACGTTGGAGCTTCGGTCCGTTAACCTTAATGATCGAGTGAACGGCATTCAGAAAATGCTGAAGCGGTTGATCGGGGAGAACATTCTGATGACCTGTTCTCTTGATCCCGATCTTAGTTCGGTAAAGGCGGATGCCTCGCAGGTTGATCAGATCATTTTGAATCTTGCACTCAATGCCAAAGACGCGATGCCGCACGGGGGGAGACTCATTGTCGAAACCCGCAATACCGAATTGGATGAAGACTATTGTAGGGAGCATCCGGATGTTAACCCGGGACCGTATGTGTTGATGTCGGTGTGTGATAACGGTTTGGGAATCGATCAACTCACCATTAAGAAAATCTTCGATCCCTTTTTCACCACCAAGAACGAAGGACGCGGAACGGGACTTGGGTTGTCCACCGTTTACGGCATTGTGCGCCAGCACAGCGGTCATATCACCGTCTACAGTGAGCCGGGGAAAGGGAGTTGTTTCCATGTCTATTTTCCGGCATCCGGTGTTGCCGTTTCCGAGGAGCAACGCAGGGGCCGGGCTCAGATTCCTACCGGCACGGAAACAATTCTGGTGAGCGAGGACGAAGCGACCGTGCGGAACATGCTTCAGGTTATGCTTTCGACAGCCGGATACACCGTTCTTGCTGCGGAAAACGCGGAAGAAGCAGAACAGGTGTACCATTCCTCTGAGAAGCGAATCGACCTTCTTGTAACCGACGTCATAATGCCCGGAAGGAGTGGGCGTAGCCTTCACGAAGAATTGAAAAAGGTGCGGCCGGACCTGAAGGTACTGTATGTCTCCGGATATACGGATGAGATAATCGCCGGTCACGGAGTGCTCGAGGATGGTTTCAACTTCCTTCAAAAACCCTTTACCCGGGCCGAACTGCTGCAGAAAATCAGAGACGTCCTGGATGGTCGGAGCCCGACACTGTAATGCCCGACGGGACACCATGACATCAAAGCCCGGATAGTAAGACTCTACGCGGCAGCTCGACGAAGCTCACCACGAAAACCCTGTTTCCGGCATTTTCCGCCGGCATCCCTCTTGCTGAATTATTTTTAGCCCTTCAGAGAAATCGTGGTGTTCCTCGGTTCCGAATAGCGCATCGAGGGATTCTCGTCAATCCGGAAGCCGCCTCTGATACCGAAAAAACAGCTTAGAAAGGAAACCTGCCGTGTCGAAGAAACTGCAGAACCAGCTCAAATGGGTCGCCATTCTTACTATTATAGCAGGACTGATCATCGTCGGATCCGCCGGAGCTCTCGGTTTCGGTCAACTCCCCATGGATACCGCGCGATATCTTCTCCTGCTTATCATAGGCGCCGGAGCCGTCGTTATCCTTTCCTCAATATGGATGTTCGGCGTATCGTTGCGGCCGGCCGAACCGGAGGAGCCTGCCGAGCCGGAACAAGAACCCGAAATCCAGGCGGCACCGCCGCCAAAACGAACCGCGGCCGATGTTCATGTCGGGGTCGAGGCTTTGACTTTTCTGTCACTCCTTCAGGAGAAAGGGCGCTTAGTGGATTTCATATCTGAAGACATCACCGCCTACTCCAACGAACAGGTCGGCGCCGCGGCGCGGGTTGTTCATCAGGGCTGTCGACAGGTCATCACGGACAACTTTGATCCTGCCCCCATTGTGGAGGAGGGTGAAGGAAAAGAAACGGTCCTGGAGAGCGGGTATGACTCGTCGAGGTATCGTCTTGCCGGATCTCCGGGCAATGAACCTCCGCATACCGGAAAAGTTACTCACAAAGGATGGATTGCGCGTCGGATACGAATGGCCCGGCCAAGCAACCCGGAAGCAATTGCTGAAAACCCCGTTATTGTCCCGGCGGAGGTGCAGGTCGGCAAATGACCGGCTGCCCCGTAGATGCAGAAGAGATCAGGTACGCTTTTTACAACACACGTGTCGACCTCGCGTCTCAGGCACTGAAGACAGGGGAGTGGCATAAGTCGCTGTGATTACAGTCGTGAGGTGAGAAACAGCATCTACTATTTCAGACCTCAACCGAGCGGTTCTGAGCGAGAGATGCGCGAAAGTGAATCGCTCAATACGGAAGCAAAGTGCAGACTACTATGAATAAAACACATGCTCTTGGAATAGATCTTGGGACCAGCAACTGTGCAATGGCGCTGAATACCGAAGGCAAAGCCGAGCCCATGGATATACTCCAGATTATCGACCCCGGAAAGATCGGGGAAGAAAAAGGTTTTCCGTCGGCTCTGTATATTCCTTCCGCCAACCAGTTCCCGACGCAAAGCACTCGCTTGCCCTGGATGGGGCACGATCCCGATTTCGTGCTGGGCGAACTTGCCCGATCCGCAGGCGCCAAAACACCGGATCGCCTGGTCTCGTCGGCGAAATCGTGGTTGTCGTACCGCTCGATTGATCCCACGAGGCCGATTCTCCCGTGGCGCTCGGAAATAGATCGGAAAATGTCACCGCTCGACGCGTCGCGTCGTTATTTGGAGCATTTGTGGAATGCCTTTAAGCAGGAGACGGCCGAGAGAGAAGACGGCGTAGTTCCTGAAACAACCAAAGTGGTACTCACCGTGCCGGCTTCATTCGATGAAGTCGCGCGTTCGCTAACCTTCAGAGCGGCTTCGGAAGCCGGTTTGCCCGAGGACACGATCCTTCTCGAAGAGCCCCAGGCCGCCTTCTATGCATGGTTGGACACTGCCGGCAATGATTGGCGCTCACATATCGCGGCGGGTGATATCGTGCTGGTGTGTGATGTTGGCGGCGGCACCACCGATTTCAGTCTGGTTGCGGTTTCGGAACAGAGCGGGAATCTGGAGCTGGAACGGATCAGTGTCGGACGACACATACTTCTGGGCGGCGACAATATGGACCTCGCACTGGCCTATGCCCTGCGCGAGGAAATAGAGGAATCCGGTACCTCACTGGACGACTGGCAGTTCATTGCGCTTATCCATGCTGTTCGCAAAGGAAAAGAACGGCTGTTTGAGCGCGATGATCTTGATGAGGTGCCTATCTCGATTCCATCACGTGGTGCCGGGCTGTTCGAAGGTACGGTGTCAGCAAAACTGAGTCGTCTGAAAGTCGAATCAATTATCATTGACGGTTTCTTTGCCGTCACTGCATCGGATGATTTCCCCGAGGAACGCGCAGGGGCGGGATTACGGGAACTCGGCCTTCCTTACGCCGCCGACGCGGTTATCAGTAAGCATCTCGCGGCATTTCTGACCAGAAGTATGCAAAACGTAAAGTCGAGTGAAACACTGTATGCGGCGGTCGGCAGCCGTGAAGGGCGTCTTGACGGCGGGTTTTTGCGCCCGGATGTAGTGCTCTTCAACGGCGGCGTGTTCAAAGCACGACAGTTGCGTGATCGGGTGATTGAACTATTGCAGGGATGGTCGCCGGGGCAGACTGTGCGGGAACTGTCCGGCACCGATCCGGATCTCGCGGTATCTCGCGGTGCGTCGGTGTATGGATACCACCACGTTCACGGAACCGGCGTTCGCATTCGGGCGGGGGCGTCTCGGAGCTACTACGTTGGTCTGGATGCGTCGGCGCCGGCGATACCGGGATTTCGTCCTGCAATAAAGGCGGTGTGCGTAGTACCGCAGGGCATGGAGGAGGGGAGCGAGAAAATCCTTGAAGAACAGGAATTCGGGCTTGCAACGGGAAAATCGGTCCAGTTTCGGTTTTTCAGCTCATCGAACAGGGCCGGAGACTCCATGGGAGACGTAGTCAAGAATGCCGAGAAGTCTCTGGAGGAAACCGCGAAGCTCGAAACGACTCTCGCCACTCTCTCGAAGGAAGGAGAGGAACGCGGTGAATCAACTGTTGTACCGGTAACACTTCACGTAAAGCTTAACGAACTGGGAACACTGGAACTCTGGATGCAGCACACCGAATCCGATCGTCGGTGGCAGCTGGAGTTCAACGTACGAACCGAATAATTATGACAGCAAGACCAAAATATGCAGTTGGAATCGATCTCGGTACCAGCAACTGTGCACTCTCGTATGTACACCTTCGTCGTGATCCGGAAACGTCACACGTTCTACAGATCCCTCAATGGGAAAGCGCGGTTCGAGATGTACTCCTTCCGTCTCTGCCATCGTTCGCGTATTACCCAATGAAAGAATCCGCCGTTTATTCGCTGGTGTCCACCGAGAAAAACGGACAGATTATCGGTATTCTGGCTCGTGATCACTCCGTGCAGGAACCCGAACGCGTGATATCGTCCGCAAAATCATGGCTGGCCCACTCGGGAATCGATCGTCGTGTCCGAACGCTCCCGTGGCGTTCGGATGAAATCGATCAGGAAAACAAACTGTCTCCCGTTGAGGCGAGTGCTCTGTATCTGAACCATCTGCTCTGGACGTGGAATGAAACGATGGCGGAAACCGATCGTCACGCGGCGCTCAAACGACAGCACGTGGTGATTACCGTACCTGCCTCATTTGATCAGGCGGCACAGCAGCTCACTCTGGAGGCGGCACGGCTTGCGGGCTATCCTGATTCGATTCGTCTTCTCGAAGAGCCTCAAGCCGCGTTTCACGCCTGGGCTGAGCGACATCCTGAACCTGACGCGCTGCGCAAAGAACTCGGGATCCCCGCCGACGATACCAGACCGCGACACGTACTCGTCTGTGATATAGGCGGAGGGACAACCGATTTCAGTATCTTTACGATTGAGATGGAAGGCGGAGGTGCCCGGATAAACAGATCGGCGGTCAGTGACCATATTCTCCTCGGTGGAGACAATATGGATCTGGCGATAGCCGCGATGCTGGAAAGAAAAATTGTCGGACCAGACGGCAAGCTCTCATCTCATGCCTGGCAAAGCCTGGTGAACGAAAGCCGACGACTGAAAGAAAACGTTCTCGCCGGATTGGGACCCAACAGAGAGGTGGGAGAAGACACCGTATTGCGGGTGGGAGTCAGCGAAACGGGGGGGAGCCTTTTCGCGTCGGCCAAAACTGCTGAAATCCGGTTCTCTGAACTCGTTTCCCTTATAGAAGACGGTTTTTTCCCTCTTTGCCATAAAGACGACCGTCCGGTCGAACAGAGCACCGGGCTTCACGAAATGGGTTTGCCGTATGCGAAAGACACTGCGGTCACCCGGTATCTGGCGGAATTTCTTTCGGAGCGGGAACCGGTTGATGCCGTTTTGTTCAATGGGGGAGCGGTAACACCGGAGTATCTGCGAACGCGCATGCGTGATCTGATCGGTTACTGGCAGGATGGACACATTCCGGTGGCTCTTGAAAATCGCGAACTGGATCTCGCGGTTGCGCGGGGTGCGGCGATGTTTGGACGAACCATTGCCCTGAATCGGCGTCCGCTGATTACCGCCGGATCCGCACACGGGTTCTACATCCAGGCCGCATCTCAGCAGGGAGCACAGGGCAAAGCGTACCTGGTCTGCCTCATACCCAAAGGTACCGAAGTCGGGCGTGTTCAGATGATTGACAATGTAGATCTCCATCTGCTGGTGAATCGGCCTATAGAATTCAAAATCTTCTACTCCGCACGGAGGGAAGGGGACTATGCCGGGCAGGTAATCAGATTTGATCCCTACGATTTCCACGAATTACCCCCGATGCAGACTGTGGTACGCATCGATGAGTCTTCAGCGGAGACATTTGACTCGGAGACTGTTTCCGTCGCGTTGGAGGCGGAACTGAACAGTCTTGGGTTGCTTGTGGTTTCGGCGGTGAGTACGGAAAAACGATTCGAAACTCCTCAGCGATGGAACCTGCAATTCAATATGCGCGCGGTCGGCGAGCCCGAAGAAAAGGGTTCCGAGGCCTCCGCCGAGGAGAGTGAAAAGAAGGACCTGCCTGATGAAATCAAGCAGGAAGTCGCGGGCATTCTGACAACGCCGTTCGGTCCAGGCGTCCTGCGTGAGATGGAAAAGGCGATCGGAAAAAAACGGCAATCCTGGTCTCTTCAGTGGTTACGCTCGTTCTGGGAACCCCTGTATACCCGGATGTCGCACCGGGATCACAGTCCTGAGCATGAAACCGCCTGGTTGAACGCGGCCGGGTTCATTCTTCGTCCGGGGTACGGTGTCGCCTTCGATGATTTTCGAATGGATCAGGTCTGGAATCTTCAGGCTCTCGAATTGTCCTTTCCCAAAGTAAAGGCCGTCAGAGAACAGTACTTTGTTCTCTGGCGCAGGCTTGCCGGAGGTCTCACGGAGACTCGTCAAAAGGAGCTGTACCGTGACGTACGTACTCTTATCGCAAGTCATGTGAAGCAGGGGCATGAAGCGGTTCGGATGGCGGGAGCGCTCGAGCGGCTGACTAGTGGGGACAAGCGCGACTTGCTCGGGTTATTGCTCGAAGGACTCGATCGGACCCCGGAGAAACGAGCCGATGCATACGTTTGGGCTCTCGGGCGGGTTTTGAGTCGGGTCCCCCTGTATGCGGGCGATGAAGCTGTTCTGCCTCCCGGGGATGTTGCTGAGGCATTTGAGCACCTGAGACATCTGGACTGGACCTCTTCGGGGTACGCCCGCCTCAACTGGGCATTCGCCGGCGCCTGCCGCCTCCGTGAGCGCAGAGCGCTTGATGTGCTCCCTGATGTTCGCAATGCGATAGTGGACAAACTGCGTGCTTCGGGCGCTGATGATGAGCTTATTCGTCCGGTACTCGAGCATATTCCGGTAGCTCGGAATGATTATGATTTGTTGTTTGGTGAGAGTCTTCCGGTGGGATTGTCGATCCACCAGTTTTGAGGGGACGGAGCTGCGGTTCTGCATTCGATCCGTTGCCTATGGGGGGGACGGAGCTGCGGGCATGCATGTGGGTGGTTGCCTGAGGGACGGAGCTGCGATAACGCATGCGGTCCGTTGCCTGGGGGGGACGGAGCCGTGATCCAGCACCGGGGATTCAAAGAATTCAGCTGCTCCGTCCGGTTTGGGGGGGCGAGTCATTTGAGGAGGGATACTCGCGTCCGTCTTTTGTGCTTTGGATACGGAGCAGCAAACAAGCGCTCGCGTTTTGCGGTTTTTTGTAGTAGGCGGCTTGCCCAATGCTTCTCTCCTGCGCGAATAGGGGACGGAGCTGCGGGCATGCAGTCGGTTCGCATCGCTGCAGCTCCGTCCCCCGAATAATCTACTCGAAATGAAACCGACGAGTGAAGTGTCCCTTGAGCTAGGGCGCGTAGGGCCAACGGAGCCCGGTGGGTACCCCAGATGCGAGTTGGCCTTCATGCAGGTCTGGATATCCGGGTCATCCGAAATTCGGCGCGTCGACCGGCTGCGAAAGCGCCTGGCTTCGTTGTCCCAAGCCGTTCCGGGCGGAAGATATTCTATATGTATTGCGGCATAAGATACT
>CAZEMW010000074.1:8516-9557 GCA_964513105.1 uncultured Fibrobacterota bacterium | reverse complement strand
GTTCAAAGTTGAACACCTGCATTCCGTACGGAGCAACGGTTTTGGTGGTGGAAAGCGTATCCCCGGGATGGTCTCCCCAAAGCGTCCACTCAGGCATGCGAGCGGCATCCCTGAGAAAAATTGAGGTGTCGGCACGGTCGCCGGTAAAATAGGTGGATGCCCAGAATGCCCCATGTAATTCGGCCCACTCTCGTCCTACAGAGGATGTCGCGGCAGTCAGGTTCTCGTGAAAAGCGGTCGGAACCTCATAATTACGTTCCAGCATGTCCTTCACGAATGCGATTGGGTCGGTAGGGTGGGCCCGGAAATAGGTGTACATGAGAAAGACGACATTCTTATAAAAATCCTGCCCGTCGTCGAACAAAGAGGTCGTCGGTCGTGAAAAGAACTCCGGAACATATTGCAGGTAGTCATTTACAGAATCGAACGCCGCTTCTTCCATCAGCACCGCAGATGCTTCGAGCCAGGAGACCGGGTAGTGATCGAGGTAGATTGTCCCCGAGAGGACGTGAGTCATTGCATATTGGATCGCATGGAGGAACTCGTGCACCGCGGTTATTCTAACCGCCTTTTCCGGATGCTCCCGATAGTTGACGATTCCCTCTACATCCCATTCCTCACCTTCCCAGCTCCGTCTAATCTGTATCACACTGCCAAAACCGAGTCTTCGGCCGGATATGGGAATTGAATCGGGAAGTGTTATTCCGTAATAACCGGGTGCCTGGGTAGTGATTTGCACTATATACGGATTCCCCTCATGGCCTCCTGCAGGCACCGGCTTCACTAAACCGAATCGGTCAATCTCCATCGACCAGGCGCTGTCGAACGCCCAGGCAACTTCATCAACGTAATCGGGCACGCCGTTCGCCCCGTTGGTACGTACACGCCAGTCACCGGTAGTGTCGTATCCATAGGAATCCGTCTGATCGACCGAATCGAGGTCGTACTGTATGAGAAACTGCCCGCCCGGGGAGGGATGCGCATGGGTTTTGGGTTCTGTCATTTTTGAGAACGCCCGGCCATATTTCTTCTTGAACCCGT
>CAZEMW010000074.1:0-8506 GCA_964513105.1 uncultured Fibrobacterota bacterium | reverse complement strand
GTATATGGGTGGGCTGGAGAGAATGAGCTTATAGCTTGTCAGGATAGATTCTGATAGAGAAAGGCCGGTTCAGTCGAACCGGCCTTTCTCTGTATCCATTGTTTTTATTTCGGAAAAATCTCGAACAGCTCTTCCTGGGTGGGGGTTTGTATGGCTTTCGGCTCGGTAGCGGTTGCCGGTCCTTTTACGACAGACTCGAGAAATGGTTCCAGTCGCTGTTCGAGCCGACGGGTATCCTTTGTTTTCTCAATAGAAGCTACCTCCCCGGCCGAAACTCCTTCGACGCCGATTAGCCGCTTGGCCTTTGCCGGAGGGACCAAAGCAGAGAGAATTATGCAGAATACCACAAGGTTTTGTTTCATCAGGGTGGCGCGCATGTCGGTTCGGAAACCTGTCTCAATAGATCCTGCATCAGGATCGGGTACTGGAATACATGTAGACGGCCGAATCATTGGGGATCTCCGCATAATATGGAATACGAACCTGTGCTGTAATTCGTATTTCCTCTCAGGAAAAACCAGGTCGCCTGCAAAGAAAAAAGGCGGATACTCTGTTGCGTATCCGCCTTCGGGGAACATCCCTCAAACTCTTGTCATTCACTCGGTACTTTGGGGAAGCTTGAGCGAACAGACGCACACAAGGGAGGTGCTGGTAGAGTTCCGAGGTGTTTCATTCTTATCTATCGGAGTCGGAAATGGTGCACTTTAGAAAAACAATCATTTTTCCGACATCTGTTCAGAGATTTCTTCGAGGGACGGGAATTCTTTCAGACACGTTTCATAGATTTGAATCGCCTCATTCACTTTATCGCACATTCTTGCCGCGTCCATCAGGTTAAGGAATGTGTCCTTTTTCGTTGGATTGAGCTTTATAGATTCAACGAAACACGAGACCGCATCCTGGTATCGCTGCTGATAGTAGGACACAATCCCAAGTCCGCAGAAAACCTCCGCCGAAGGGCCTTCAGTATCATGAATTTCCAGAAATACCTTCATGGCCTCATTGATCTTTCCCTCTTCGAGCAGACCATTTGCTTTATCTATTTGTGGATGGTATCGGCCAATCTGGAGGGCTCTCTCAGAGGTGTATACATCTTCGCCCTGAGTCTCAATGCTCTCCCCCAGGATTCGGATTTCCTCCAGCGAATCGTCGGCTTCAACAGCACGCTTGAACAGCGGTAGCACTTCATGGGCACGCCCGAGCTTAAGTGCGGCATCGTACAGATTGGCAAGAGCATCGGCGTAGTCGGCACGCAGCGTGACCGCTTTCTTGAACATGGTAAATGCATCCTCCCACGCTTCGCGCATCCAGGAGATTATGCCCATATTATTGAATGCCCGCCAGTTTTCCGGATCACTCTCGACTACCTTTACGAGAATACCCGCCGCGGAGGGAAGGTCGCCGGCGGAAATGTAGTCTTCGGCCTGCCTGTTTTCTGCGGTATAGCGTTCATCAGGGACTGCATTTCTCGATTGGTGTTCCATGTATCGTCCTTCCCGTGACAAGATCATGCCCTCCAATTTGTAGTAGTTCGATTCAAACAGGCGTTTGAGTGTCTGAGTGGGGCTTTTTTAGCTTTGTAGGGTTGCACCACTAATCCATAGAGCTCAGACTCGGCTTTCGCAAACCGCCTGCAGGATGTCTTTCGTCCTTTTCAGTCCAGTCTAGAGTACCTGACTCCATTATATAATTAAAAACCGTACATATAAAGTACATAAATCGTTTGAGTATTTTCGTAAGCCTTTATTTCCTCCCAAGATGCACCGTTTTTCCCCGAGAGCATTGTGGTGATTCGACAAAGCGGTGTGGGAAAGGTCCCTACGGGTAGATTCGTATGTTTTATATTTCAGCCTCTGACTCGTTGAGGTACCGTGGACACCCGTTCAGGGGAATGGTGACCGTCGTTTGTCCGTCCAGAATTCAGAAGAAACGGAAACCGAAAATGATTAAACATATTGTTGTATGGAAGCTCAGAGACGAAATAAAGGCAACGGGGGCGGAGGAAACCGTTCGGGAACTCAAACTGAGACTCGAGGGACTGAAAAGTCGAATTCCGGAAATCGTATCACTGGAGGTCGGGATGAACGCGAATACAACGGCTGCAGCATGGGATGTAGCGCTGTACTCCGAATTTGCCGATGTCTCCGATCTGGAAAAATACCAGCGCCATCCGGAGCACCTGAAGGTGGCCGAATATCTCAAGTCGATTGTATCGGATAGAGCCGTTGTTGATTATCGGAATTAGGGTGAATCGAAGCTCCAATTACCTGAAAGGAATTTGATACGGGATGGGGAAAAATCTAGTACAGAAAATTCTGGATGAGCACATCGTAGAAGGTGAACCGAAAGCCGGTTCCGAAGTCGGAATTCGTATCGATCAAACGTTGACGCAGGATGCTACGGGTACGATGGCCTATCTCCAGTTTGAAGCTCTCGGTTTTAACAAAGTGAAGACCGAGCTTTCGGTTTCGTATGTCGACCACAATACGATTCAGGAGGGGTTTGAGAACGCCGACGATCACACGTATTTGCGCACGGTTGCATCCAAATACGGCATTCGTTTTTCTCGGCCCGGAAACGGAATCTGCCATCAGGTTCATCTGGAGCGGTTCGGAGCCCCGGGAAAAACTCTCCTGGGGAGCGATTCCCATACACCGACCGGGGGCGGAATCGGAATGGTCGCTATTGGGGCCGGAGGACTCGATGTCGCGGTGGCCATGGGAGGTGGGCCGTTCTACCTGACCTATCCCGAAGTAGTCAATGTCAAACTGAGTGGAGAGCTCTCACCGTGGGTGTCGGCAAAGGATGTTATCCTCAAGGTGCTTTCCTTACTCTCCACAAAAGGTAACGTCGGAATGGTTGTTGAGTACGGCGGGGAGGCCGTCAAGACGCTCAGTGTGCCCGAGCGGGCGACTATTACCAATATGGGAGCTGAACTGGGTGTGACCACGTCCGTTTTTCCTTCCGACGAAACCACGCAGGCATTTCTCAAGGCTCAAGGGCGCGAAAATGTTTATCGTCGGCTCGAAGCCGATGGGGACGCATCCTACGATAAGGTTATCGAAATAAATCTGTCCGAACTCGAGCCTTTGGCCGCGTGTCCTCATTCCCCCGGAAACATTAAAACTGTTCGCGAGCTTTCCGGTATGAATGTCGATCAGGTGTGTATCGGGTCCTGCACGAATTCTTCCTATGCCGACATCATGAGTGTCGCCGGTGCCTTGAAAAACCGATCGGTTGCTGAGGACGTATCTCTTGGTGTGTCCTGCGGATCTCGGCAGGTGCTGGAAATGGTCGGTCGAAATGGCGCGCTTGCGGATTTGATCGCATCGGGAGCCCGCGTTCTGGAGAGTGCCTGTGGCTTCTGCATTGGTAACTCGATGGCTCCGAAGACCGATGCGGTATCGCTGCGTACCTCTAATCGCAACTTCTACGGACGCAGCGGGACTTCATCGGCCCAGGTGTACCTGGTTTCTCCGGAAACGGCCGCCGCGGCGGCTCTTGCCGGAACGTTTGTCGATCCACGAGAGTACTTTGCCGACGCAACATATACTCGAATTGAAATGCCGGCGAAGTTTTCTGTCGACGACAGTATGATACTTTCCCCGGCTGAGGATCCGGCCGCGGTGGAAATCTCGCGTGGTCCCAATATCGGGCCACCGCCGGCCAATGAGCCGTGCCCGGACGATATCGAAGGCGAGATCACCTTGAAAGTGGGGGATAAGATAACAACCGACCACATTATGCCTGCCGGCAAACGTCTGAAATATCGTTCGAATATCAAGAAGTACGCTGAATTCGTCTTTGAGAATACGGATCCTGAATTCTCAACCCGTGCTCTGAAGAACAAAGCAGGGGGCGTTCACAATGTTATTGCAGCGGGTGAAAGCTACGGGCAGGGGTCGTCGCGCGAACATGCCGCTATCTGCCCCATGTATCTTGGAGTGAAGCTGGTTGTGGCCAAATCGATCGAACGGATTCACCGAGCCAATTTGATTAACTTCGGGATAATTCCTGCAGTTTTCGAGAGCCCTGAAGACTACGATAAAGTGGCTCAGACCGACCGAATTGAGATTCACGGGGTACGGGATGCACTTGAGAAGAGCGAACCTCTCACTCTGGAAATACCGGGGAGAGAGGCAAAAATCAAGATCAAGGTAGATTTATCCGAACGCGAACGGAAAAACGTGTTGGCCGGAGGGTTAATTAACGCGACTCGAGATGAGAGCTGATAAATGCGAATGGCAAGCCGCTGCGTGCGGCTTGCCATTCTTTGCTTCGATTCCGTGGTAAGATTGTCATCGGAATCAGCCGGCCGGATGAACCGGATTACAGTTTGAACATATCGTCAATGCTCTTCGTGAAATCGCTTCCAGCGGGCAGTTGCTGTCCGTTTTCCTGTTTTTCGCTTTTCTTTTTAGGTTGCTCCTGTTCCCGGGCCTGCGGTGCAGCCTGAGCGGGCTTGGATTCTTCCTTTTTTGCGGGTTCGGCGGCCTTTGGAGCTTCTGCCTTTTTGGGCTGTTCCGGGGCCTGCTTCTTTTCAGCCGCGGGAGCCGGGCTCTGCTCCTGTTTCGTAGCCTGTTGGCCAGGGCTGAACCCCTCGGCCATCTGAGCGGCTCCACCGCCTTGCCCTCCCATGAAATTTTGAACAAATCCCGAAAAGAAATTAGCCAGTTTTTGCCGATCGGCATTCTGTTGCTCTTCAAGCATGGAGAAGTGATTGTCCATTGACTGGAAAGTGGCCGCGGCTTCGCTCTGCTGTTGCTGCAGTTTCTTTTCGAAGTCGCCCCGAGCTGCTTCGAGGGATTGCTGCAGTTTCTCCTCCACTCCGTCGATTTTTCCGCCCAGGTCCCTGACGGAATCATTCAAATCTTTCCGTTGAGCGTCCGCGTCTCTGCGACGGGCCGATCTCTCCTTATCGATTTCTTCGGTGAGAGTGGTAACGCTGCCGGTCATCTCTTTTTTCAGCGCGTCGATCGATTTCTCAAAGTCGGACTTTGCTGAGCGCAGTTCCTGAAACAGGCTGCTCTCAAGTTGTTTGAGATCCTTGCGCAACGGCGCGAGTTCCTGTTCGACGAACGCCTGTAAGACCGCATTCAGGGCCTCGGCAACACCACCGGCTCCGTAGTTGTTTGTTTCTTGGTTTTGTGCCATTTCAGCTCCTTTGCACAGGTGTTTTTTCGCCCAGGACGCGTATCCGGCTCTGGATTCGGTCATGGAGATGCATCCCGGCAGATATGGTAAAACTACTCTTTTTGCAGACGCTTAAGATTCCCGCTCCGCGGTATTCGGTACATCAGGACTCTGGAATTCCTGTTCGTATCATATGTTTTCTGCTTCTCCGGGGGCAAGTCCGAAGGTGATCCTTCGACAAACCCGAGTTGCGTGAACCAGTCGTAGGTTTGCGTCGTCAGCAGAAAAAGGCTGCTAATCTTTCGTTCGGGTGCGGCTTCAATAAGATATTCAACAAGCCGTCGGCCGATCCCGAGTTTGGAGTAGGCTTCATCAACCCCAACGCTGTGTATCTCGCCGCTGCCGTCCGGGTACGGCTTCAGTGCCGCGCATCCATGAAGAGTACCGTCTACTTCATAGGCTACATAGTTTCGCACATTTTCTTCGAGCTCAGATGCTGTTCTGGCAACCAATATGCCTTTTTCTACCCCCGGTTGGAGGATCCTGAGCACTTCGGGAACATCGGCATGGGTAATCGGACGAATGTACTCATGCTGATTGCCGTAAACCATCGTGCCGATTCCACGATTCGAAAAGATTTCCTTTAGTATCACTCCTTCGATTCGACCATCTACGATGTGAACTCGTGGGATGCCGCAACTGCAGGCCTGATGAGCCAAATTCGCCAGCTCGATAACCTCATCGTAACTGCTTGTTCGGTTCAATCTAAGGAATTCCTTCGCCTGCGCCACCGTCATTTGAGAAACCGTTCCCTGAGAGGTCGTATGCACACCCTCGGGCAGGGAATATGAATTTCTATTGATCCCTCCGGCATTCGTTACAAAAAATAACTTCGAAGCATTCAACTCACAGGCTGCCGTAAGAGCAAGTTCATTGGAAGAAATGTTGTACGGCTTACCCGTGAGAGCCCACCCTATATTCGGGAAGATCGGTACCAAATCCTGGTCGAGTATCCGTTTGGTTACCCCGGCGTCCAGTTTATCCACCAGGCCGCTGCTTTTGTAATCCGTACCTTCCCTGACACCGATTGCTCTGGCTCGAACAAAATTGCCTATAATGGCACCGGTACTGTTCTCCGCCAGCATGGTCATGATCTTGTTTGAGACATCGAAGGCCGCCATTTTGATGAGCGGTATTGCCTCCGCAGGCGAAATTCGGATCCCATTTACCATCCGACATTCCTGATTGAATGTCTTCAGTACCTCATTTATTCGGTCCCTGGCTCCGGGAACGAGCACAATCCTGATGCCCATACGATGCAGAAGCACCATATCCTTTATCAGAATAGGAAAACAGGGACTGTCTATCAACGAGCCTTCGATTTTCAGGACGAATGTTTTGCCCTGATACCGATTGATGTAACCAAACGCCTGGCGAATGGTCTCTACCTGTTCTTTCAGTCTCTGGGTATCCATCTCTATATCTACAGAACTCCAAAACCTTCTTTTTTAGCAGATAATATCATGTAAGACATCGATTCGTAAACTATTGAAGCTTTGCTTAATCCTGGTCCTTTGAACCTCGGTGGCAGAGCCTGTCGAAGCCTGGTCCTGTCCGAAGGGCGCCGTATAGTTTGTTTAGTGACAAGGCTTAGCCCAAGTTTCTCAGCCGACCCACAGCATATTTCACCTTGTATTGCAGAACCGCGACAACCGGCCTAATGAGCAATATAAATGCGGATAAAAGGTTGAAACAACTTAAATTGCCGAATACGCCGAATCCGGCAACATTGTCGGTGACAGAAACTTCTCCGTTCCCTCTTTCAAGTTTCAGATCCGGGAATGATCCGAAAACGCGTACCGGTTGTTTGGCTGAGGTAATCAGGCTATAATGGCTGATATGCGCAGGAAAACCGTTCTGTCGGACGGACACAGGTGTCCCCATCCGGCACACAAGTCGTGGATCACGAAATGAAACCAAGTCTGAAACAGTTTTGCACCCCCCGGATTTCGCTGTTTGTCCTTCTTTTTGTCGGATTCGCCGCCGCGGTACTGGGCGACAGCGTCGCGGAGTCGTTGCTTCTTGCCCATTTCTCCGCCGAAATTGTTCCTCGAATGTTCATCGTGAATGCGCTATTTCTATTCCTGTCCTCCGGATTCCTGCTCCCGATAATAGACCGCGTGAACCGTGGGCTTTTTTTTCTGGCCTTCGTTTTCTCAAATGGAATCCTGGTTCTGTTAACGTGGTTCTTTGTTGGACTGGGAATGGAATTTCTGTATGTGCCGCTTTTCTCGTATGCCTACGTCGGGAAAATTCTGCTTTTTCTTCTTTTCTGGACCCTGGCCAACGATCTGATAGACTCACGTCATGCAGGGAAAGTCTTCCCTTTTGTGGCGGCCGGCGGTACGCTGGGAGCGATACTGGTTTCTTTTTGCGTTCCATTTCTGCTGAAAATGGTGTCGGCCTCCACGCTTCTTCTGGTCTGGGGTAGTCTTTCACTTCTGATAGGGCTTCTTTTTCTACCCATGTATCGACATCACCGTCGCAGCTTCATGCCTTCGGACGATAGTGGGAAGCACAGCGGCAGGCGCGGCATTCGTGCCGTGCTCCGTGGTTTGGGGATCCTGAAGGATGAGCCGCTACTCAAAAACATGTCGATCCTTTATGCTCTGCTGTTCTTTCTCCTGTTGAATCAACAGTATTTGTTCTACGACGCCCTTGAATCACGAATGAAAAGCGCTGGAGAGATAGCCTCTTTTCTTGGTTATTTCAATGGAGTCAGTATGGGGCTCACGTTTCTGTTGCAGATAACTCTGGCTGGATTTGTTCTAAAACGAATTGGTTCTACGAGAGCGATGCTCTTGCTGCCCGTGGCCTTTGGACTGGTATTCTGCATTTCGCTGTATCTGTGGGCTATTTCCGCAAATGACGGCGCTCTTCTGTTTCAAACCATAGTCGTCGGAGTTGCCGTCCGTATCGCTTTTTTCGATTCCTTTTTCTCTCCCAATTTCCAGGTATTCTTCTCCAGTCTACCTCAGCATATTCGTGGACGAGGAAAGCTTTCCATTGAGGGAGTTGTGAAGCCCACCGCAATGCTTCTGGCCTCGGTGTGGCTGATGCTGATTGTTCGGAGATTGTCGTTTGGGGCGAACATGGGGATCTACATTGTGCTCTCTGCGGCGATGATCATTCAGACGGTGCGATTGCGCAGCACGTACACCGAGAGCCTCTCACGATTCCTTCGGGGATACGGCACGCGTGGTGGTCCGGGACAGCCTGCCGTTTCCGAATTGATGGGAGAGGATTGCGAAGCGTCACTTGCCGAGCTGTTGAGGCGGGAGTCGAATGATGTTAAACAGTACATCATAGAGAT
>CAZEMW010000073.1:5381-9578 GCA_964513105.1 uncultured Fibrobacterota bacterium | reverse complement strand
AGGTCGGGCAGAATCAGATGTGGGCCGCACAGTACTATAAGTTCAATCACCCGCGCAGCCTGTTGACGTCGGGGGGACTCGGCACTATGGGGTACGGCATGCCCGCCGCCATGGGAGCCGCCTATGCGGTCACCGACCGGCCGGTTGTCGATATCGCCGGGGACGGGTCGATACAAATGAACATTCAGGAACTGGCCACTATTGCCGTGAACAATATTCCGGTCAAGATTCTGATCCTGAATAACGGCTATCTGGGAATGGTTCGTCAATGGCAGGAACTGTTCTTCGATAAACGCTACAGCTCCACCTGCCTCAAGGGCGGGGAGATCTGCGGCGAATGCCGGGGAAGAAACGACAACTGCAAAATGAACTATTTGCCGGATTTTGTCGCGTTGGCGAATGCATACGGTATACAGGCGTTCCGGACGGACACCCCGGACAAAATGCGGGAAACGCTTCGGCAGGGACTTGCCGTCAAAGGCCCCGCTCTCATGGAGTTCCATGTCTGTAAAGAGGAAAACGTGTTTCCGATGGTTCCGGCGGGAAAAGCAATCGATGAGTTAATGGAGGGATAATGAGCACCCATACGATTTCAGTTTTCGTTGAAAACCATAGCGGCGCCTTGTCCCGTATCGCGGGTCTTTTCTCAAGCAGGGCCTACAATATCAGCAGTCTTACCGTTGCCGAAACCGAGGATCCGTCGGTCTCCAGGATGACAATCGTGGTGAGCGGCGACGAGAGTGTACTTGAACAGGTTACCAAACAGCTTAATCGTCTTATCGACGTGATAAAGGTTCTGGATTTCAGCGGTACTCGGACGGTTGATCGAGAGCTGCTGCTGGTCCGGCTCGATGCCAACAAGGGAAATCGGCATGAGATACTTGCCCTGGCGAGCATATTCGGGGGACGAACCGCCTCCGTTTCAGCCGGCTCGATCACGATCGAGCTTTCGGGGGAATCTCACACAGTCGATGATTTTATCGCGCTGGCGAAGCCGTACGGGATTAAGGAACTGGTACGGTCGGGCAAAATCGCGATGGCAAAAAAGTAACCTGGTAAACTGAATATATTCACCATAAGAAAGGAGTTCCTCCATGGCTGTCATCGATTTTGGCGGGGTCAAGGAAAATGTGGTTACACGCAAGGAATTCAGCCTTGCCAAAGCACGGAAAGTGCTCAAAAAAGAAACCGTTGCTATTATCGGATATGGTGTCCAGGGTCCGGCTCAGGCACTCAACATGAAAGACAACGGTATCAATGTCATTATCGGACAGTCGAAAGCGTTCAAATCCGATTGGAACCGGGCCAGGAAAGATGGTTGGGTCCCGGGGGAGACTCTTTTCGACATCGAAGAGGCGGTCGAACGAGCGACTGTCGTGCAGGTGCTGGTGTCCGACGCCGCGCAGCGGGTCATCTGGCCCAAGATCAAGAAGAACTTGTACGAAGGTGACGCCCTTTATTTCTCTCATGGGTTCTCGATTGTTTACAAAGATCAAACAAAAGTGATTCCTCCGGAGAATGTCGATGTTATCATGGTTGCTCCCAAGGGAAGCGGAACATCGGTGCGTCGTAACTTTCTCTCAGGGGCCGGTATCAACTCCAGCTATGCCGTCCACCAGGATTTCACCGGACGCGCCGAAGAGCGTTGCCTGGCTCTGGGGATTGCGGTGGGATCGGGATATCTTTTCCCGACCACATTTGAGCAGGAAGTCTACAGTGACCTCACCGGAGAACGCGGGATTCTTATGGGAGCGCTCGCCGGGGTGATGGAAGCACAGTATGATGTTCTGCGGAAGAACGGACATTCACCCAGTGAAGCGTTCAATGAAACCGTTGAAGAGCTTACTCAGAGCCTTATTCGGCTGGTGGACGAAAACGGTATGGACTGGATGTACGCCAACTGTTCGGCCACCGCGCAGCGAGGCGCGCTGGACTGGAAAGGCAAGTTCAAGAAAGCCACCCTGCCGGTTTTCAAGGATCTTTACAAAGCCGTCAAAAGCGGAGCCGAAACAAAACGTGTTATCTCCGTTTGTGGACGAAAAGACTACCAGGATCGTCTTGGTACCGAGTTGGGTAAGATTCATGATTCCGAGATGTGGCGGGCAGGTGCGGCCGTACGTGCGTTGCGGCCCAAAGAGAAAGCAAAGGAAGTTACACGGGCAACAAAAGGTATTGCCGGACGCAAATCGAACTGATTCCTTACGGAATCGTTTTTGCGAGAAATTCGGGGCGGATCGCATAGGTGTGATATGCGGTCCGTCACCGCAACGAGCCGGATCAACCCGGCGTTCGTTGCACCGGATGCTGAGTCCGGCTCTACGAAATGGATGGCACAATGAAAGAGCAAGTTTACATATTCGATACGACCCTGCGCGACGGCGAACAGGCATTGTCGGTATCTTTGTCGGTACAACAGAAATTGCGAATTGCCCGACAGCTCGCGCGGTTGCGCGTCGACGTTATTGAGGCGGGGTTCCCGATATCTTCGCCGGGAGATTACGAGTCGGTGCGTACGATTGCCGAATCCGTACAAGGCCCGATAATCTGCGGGCTGGCGCGAATGGTGGAGAAGGACATTCTTACCTGCGCCAAAGCGGTGAAACCGGCGGAGCGCGGTCGAGTACACACCTTTATCGGTACTTCGGCAATACATGCTGAGAAAAAACTCCGCAAATCCGAAGATGAGATACTGGATCTTATTGCACGAAGTGTGAAACTTGCTCGAAAGCATTGCGGGGACGTTGAATTTTCTCCCGAGGACGCCGGTCGGACGGATTTGGGTTTTCTCTGTCGAACGGTGGAAACCGCGATCAAATATGGTGCGGGAACCGTCAATATACCCGATACGGTCGGATACACAACTCCCGAGGTTTTCGGACGGATAATCGATACGCTGCGAAACAAGGTACCGAACATTGATAAAGCGGTCATTTCGGTCCATTGTCACAATGACCTGGGAATGGCAACAGCCAATTCACTGACTGCCGTTTCACACGGCGCACGGCAAATCGAGTGTGCGGTAAACGGCCTGGGTGAACGAGCCGGGAATGCGGCCACCGAAGAGATCGTTATGGCACTGAAAGTGCGGCGGGACGTGTTCAAAGCCGGCACTGCGGTGGAAACAAAGGAAATCGTGCGTACCAGCCGATTGGTTCGTGATATCTGCGGGGTTCCCGTGCAGCCGAATAAGGCGATCGTGGGAAGTAACGCTTTTTCGCATTCGTCGGGAATCCACCAGGACGGGGTTCTCAAAGCGAAAAAGACCTACGAAATCATGACGCCGCAATCAATCGGGTTAAAAGAGAATCGTATGAATCTGACCAGCCGATCGGGAAGTCACATGGTGAAATCCCGTCTGACGGCGCTGGGATACGAGGAAAACGACATCGACATCAAGAACTTTTACGAACGTTTCATCGCTCTTGCCGATAAAAAGGGTACGGTGTATGACGACGATCTGGTCGCCTTGATGGAGATTGACGATCCCACTAAAATGAAAGACTCCTATTCGTTGGAGTACCTCAACGTTTCCAGTGGTATCGGCGTGATTCCGACCGCAACGGCACGGGTCTGTTTTGAGGGAACCGTGTGGGAAGAGGCGGCGTGCGGCGACGGCGCGGTCGATGCGGCTACGAAAGCGATCGACCGAATTACCGGTCTGTCGCTCAAAATCGACGACTATCATCTCGACGCGATAACCGAAGGACGGGAGGCGCTGGGGCGCGTAAGTGTGACGGCTCGGGCCGATGAAGGTGTCTTTACCGGTATCGGTACGAGTACGGATATTGTGGAAGCCTCCGCACGGGCATACATGGATGTGGTCAATAAAATCTTGCGGATGCGAAAGATCGGAAAGAAAATCACGCTGGTGAAGCGTCGGCCCGCACGCAAGAAAGCCCGGAGCACCAAGTGAAACATAAAAATGCCCTGAGCCCGGAGGGTACCGGGCTGGTTGTGGTTGATGTGCAGGAGAAGTTCCGTAACGCGGTGCCGGATTTCGATGCGGTCGTTACGAATGTCGGCAAACTTGTGAAGGGGTTTGGGTATCTCAAACTGCCGGTTTTTGTGACGGAGGATGTCCGCGGGGTCTACAACGAAATTGAGAAGCTGGAAGAAGGCGATCCGATTCTGATCGCGCTGGATTATGAGCCGGGCTCCACTCCGGAATGCGATCCAATGGCTCAAGCAGTCCTGATG
>CAZEMW010000073.1:0-5371 GCA_964513105.1 uncultured Fibrobacterota bacterium | reverse complement strand
GTATCCGAAAGGTCTCGGAAAGACCGTTGACGAAGTCCTGGGTGCCGGCGGGGAGTATTTGGTGCCGGTCGAGAAAACTTGCTTTTCCTGCGCAGGTGCTCCGGATTTTATGCAGCGCCTGGAAAAGACGAAGATTCGAACTGCAGTTGTTTGCGGTGTTGAAACGCACGTATGTGTGAACCAGACCGTTCACGACTTGCTGGCCCATGGATATTCGGTACATGTCGTCTCCGATGCGGTAGCGTCACGGACTCGGGAAAACAGGGAAGTGGCGCTTCGCAAAATGGAAATCTCCGGTGCGATACCGACAAGTGTGGAGATGTGCCTGTTTGAACTGCTCGGTGATGCACGTCGGGACGAGTTTCGGGATGTTCAGGCATTGATCAAATAGGTGCTGAACTGAATTGTTCTGAGTGAATAACCGGCGTTATTTCACCAAACCCTGTCGGTCATGGAATGCAGCCGTATCTTGCGAATGAATGGTTTCTGTTCGGGTAAGAGCATGGTAGCGCTTTCGACTGGGGCCGACAGTTGAGTAAAGCGAGCAGAAGAATACCCGGCCCGGTATGTCCGGAGGCGTGGCACTTCGAATAATCACAAATGCGGATAGATACTACCAAAACCGAGCGGTTTTGAACGAGGAACCGTCGATTATGAGACGAGAAGGGGTACAGGGATAATGGTTCATACCTTCGGAGATGTGAACCGAATTTCTGAAACCCATATCGGTCATCCGATGCCGCCGGTTTTCGCGAGAGACACGCTCAAGTTTGGGTACAACAAGAAAGGATGCTGGAGCGATGAAATCGTACAATATTGCACTCATGCCGGGAGACGGAACCGGCCCCGAAGTACTTCGTGAGGGTGTCAAGGTGCTGGATGCGGCCGCCCGGAAACACGATATCAAGTTCTCATATACAGAATACGATTTCGGTGGTGAACGGTATTTAAAAACGGGCGACACACTGCCCGACAGCGGCCTCGACGAGCTTCGCAAGCATGACGCCATTTTCCTGGGCGCAATAGGTCACCCCGATGTAAAACCCGGAATACTTGAGGTCGGCATCCTTCTGAAGGCGCGTTTTGCACTCGATCAGTATATCAATCTGCGTCCGGTGAAGTTGTACCCCAATGTGGAAACTCCGCTGAAAGACAAAGGGCCGGAGCATATCGATTTTGTCGTGGTGCGTGAAAACAGTGGTGGCATCTACACGGGAATGGGAGGCGCGGCAATGGTTGGCACGCCGAACGAAACGGCCACCCAGGTTATGTCGTATACCCGTCCGATTGTTGATCGATGTATTCGATACGCCTATAAGTACGCGCAGAAACGAAATCGCAAAAAGATGCTGACGTTGGTTCACAAGTGCAACGTCCTTACTCATGTCGGCGATATGTGGGTTCGTTCGCATAAAGAAATCGGGGATGCGGAATTTTCGGAAATCAAACAGGATTACAACCACGTTGATGCCTGCACCATGTGGATGGTAAAAAGTCCCGAATACTACGATGTAATCGTGACCGCGAACCTGTTCGGTGACATTATTACCGATCTGGGCGCCATGATACAGGGTGGTATGGGTATCGCAGCGGGCGGAAATATCAATCCTGAAGGTGTTTCGATGTTTGAGCCGATCGGCGGCAGTGCACCGAAATATACCGGGAAGAACGTTATTAATCCTCTTGCGGCCATTTGCTCCGGAGCAATGCTTCTCGAGACGCTGGGAGAAGAGGAAGCGGCGGCATCGATAGACAAAGCGGTGAACGATACGCTCGCGTCCGGCAAGATCAAGAGCCTGTCGGCAGGCCGAATGGGTATGGGGACGACCGAGGTCGGTGACATGGTGGCCTCGAAGGTTTCCTGAGTTCAGCATTTCAAGTACTATGGTCGGCTCTAATCGGGCCGACCGACCGTATACCTTGTTTGGTGTACGTGTTAAAGATATACCGGGATGGAAATGGCAGATACGCAGCAAATAGCCGTTTATGATACGACCTTGCGTGACGGGAACCAGGCGATCGGAATTGGATTGTCTCTTGCAGACAAACTTGACATCGCAGTTCGGCTCGACGATTTGGGCGTGCAGTATATAGAAGGCGGATATCCGAATCCGACTAATGCGGTCGATACGGCATTCTACCGGGAAATACAGTCGAAAAATCTACGATCCAAAATCGCAGCGTTCGGCAGCACCAGACGACCGAATGTAACGGTGGAAAAGGATGGATTCCTTCAGGCGCTCCTCGATACGAACGCGCCCGTCGCCACTATTTTCGGAAAATCGTGGGATTTGCATGTCGAGCACGTTATTCGTACTTCGCTCGAAGAGAATCTGGCGATGATCGGCGATTCGGTAGCCTACCTGAAAACGCATATGGACGAGGTAGTCTACGACGCGGAACACTTTTTCGACGGATACCTGCATAATCGAGATTATGCTCTGGCCACCATTAAAGTTGCCGCCGAAGCGGGAGCGGATGTTGTCGTTCTCTGTGATACCAACGGCGGTATGTTGCCGGACCGCTTTCTTGAGATATACGCCGACGTCAAAAGGTCCGTCGATGTGGCGCTTGGGATACACATGCATAACGACGCAGGGTGTGCGGATGCGAACACGTTTCTGGGTGTCGCACAGGGCGCGGTCCATTTTCAGGGGACGGTGAACGGTCTGGGTGAACGTTGTGGAAATGCAAACCTTTGTACGATCATTCCGGGGTTGCAGCTTAAACAGGGCCACCGGATTCTGTCGGACAAAAAACTTGCGAGGATCACCGAGGTTTCTCGGTTTGTCAGTGAAATTGCGAATGTCTCCCATAATATACGGGCGCCCTATGTTGGGGAGTCCGCGTTCTCGCACAAAGCGGGGGCTCATGCCGACGGGGTTCGGAAGCGACGGGAATCATTCGAGCATGTTGATCCCGCGATGGTCGGCAACGGGAGGCAATTTATCGTATCGGCCCAGGCCGGGGCCGGAACGATCACCGAGAAGCTTTCGGAAATAAAACCCGGACTGGACAAGTCCGATCCATTGGTAAAGC
Source organism: uncultured Fibrobacterota bacterium (assembly GCA_964513105.1). Taxonomy (GTDB): domain Bacteria; phylum Fibrobacterota; class Chitinivibrionia; order Chitinivibrionales; family CAYFVL01; genus CAYFVL01. Next base: position 2,332 of record CAZEMW010000073.1, on the reverse strand, counting down.
GGTTGCTGACGACGATTAAGGACCTGGAATCCGAAGGGTACTACTTCGAGGCCGCGGAGGGATCGTTTCAACTCCGGGCGCACGAATTGCTCGAACTCTTCGGTGAGCCCTTTACGGTAATCGGTTTTCGCGTCATCGAAGAGAAACGTGAAAACGGAGACATGTATTCGGAAGCTACCATAAAGGTTGAGGAAAACGGTGTGATTGAGCATACCGCGGCTGAAGGCGACGGGCCGGTGAATGCACTTGATAATGCGTTGCGAAAAGCTCTTTGTAAGTTTTTCCCGACTCTCCAAAAAGTGCAGCTCGAAGACTACAAGGTACGTGTGCTTGACGGAACTGAGGGGACTGCGGCAAAAGTTCGGGTTCTTATAGAATCGTCGGACGGTCGGGACCGGTGGGGGACTGTCGGCGTTTCCACCAATATCATCGAAGCTTCATGGACGGCATTGATAGACAGCCTTAAATACAAGCTCATGCGGGAGCAGAATAACAAGTGAGGAAATGATTATGGCACCCTCGATCAACTGGCGAGAACTCGGTTTTTCGTATATGGATACAGGGGCGTACGTCACCGTTGAATACCGGGACGGAAAGTGGGGAGATATAATCACCCGCACGGATGCGCATCTGCCGCTTCACGTTGCGGCCGGATGTCTGCATTACGGCCAGGCGAGTTTTGAGGGATTGAAGGCGTTCGGGCTCAAAGACGGTTCTGTGGCAGTTTTTCGTCCTGAAAAAAATGCGAAGCGTCTGATAAGCTCCGCGGAACGACTGGTGATGAAAGCGCCGCCGGAAGATCTGTTTGTTGATGCCGTGAAAAAGGTTGTCGAGCTGAATCGGGTGTACGTTCCGCCGTATGGCACGGGAGCCAGTCTATATATCCGACCGCTTCTGATCGGAATCACCCCACGGGTTGGAATTCAGCCGAGCAATGAGTTTCTTTTTGTCGTTCTGGCAATGCCGGTGGGCCCCTACTACAAGGACGGGTTCTTCCCGGTCAAGGCATTGATTCAGGAAGAATTCGACCGTGCCGCACCGCATGGGGTGGGAAACATCAAAGCGGCGGGCAATTATGGTGCCGGGCTGTATGCCGACATGGACGGTAAAAAGAAGGGCTTCCCTGTTTGTCTCTATCTCGATTCGGGCACCCACCGTTACATCGATGAATTCGGAACGTCGAATTTTGTGGGGATCACGCCCGACGGTACGTATCTAACGCCTGAGTCGAGCTCGATTCTTCCCAGTATAACAAATGAGAGCCTTCAGGAGATCGCTCGGGATTTCGATCTTTCGGTGATACGCCGTCCCATACCGGTTGAGGAGCTCGAGACGCTCGCGGAAGTGGGGGCATGCGGTACCGCTGCCGTCATCACGCCGATATACTCCATAACGCGCGGCGAGAAGGTTTATACCTTTGGGGAGGAAAGAAAATCGGGCGAAACACTGACTCGGTTATATAATGAAATTCAAGGCATACAGTTCGGCGAGATCGAAGACCGGCATGGGTGGATGACGCAGGTGTGATTGTTCCCGGTGAATCGGGCCGGAAAAGTTTCCCGGTCCGACACCGTGCAGACCCTCCTGGTCTTGCGCAAAACGTTTGCTATTTCTGTTTCGACAAAGCCCGTAACGTTGCATCGTGTATGCGTCCGTTTGACGCCAGAAGGCTCCCGGAACCAAAATTCCAGTGGTTTCCGGCTACATCGGAGACCCGCCCCCCCGCCTCCTCGATGAGCAACAGGCCCGCGGCTACATCCCAGCTGTTGAAACGAAGCATCAGGTAGGCGTCCAGCTTTCCCGAGGCAACCCAGGCGCACTCCACCAGCGCGGAGCCGAAACACTTGACGCGTTGCATGGCCTCGGCCTCACGAGTATGCATGTCGGTGTTCGCTCGGTTGAGACGTTCCCGCTCTTCGTGCGTAGCGCCCACATTGAAATCCCCGTTTGAAATAATCGCCTCGGAAAGACGATCGGTCGCACTGACGCCGATTCGCGTTTTGCCGCGGAATGCTCCTTCTCCGCGAACGGCGGTGTAGGTTTCGTTCAGCGCCGGGAGGTGGGCGACCCCGACGGTGGTTACTTCATCAATCTGAATACCGATCGAAATACCCCAGATCGGTATGCCGCGTGAGTAATTAACGGTACCGTCAATCGGATCTACATACCAGACAACCGAGTCGGTCCCCGCCTTCTGTTCGAGTTCTTCGGACACGATACCGTGTTCGGGAAAGCGTTGTTCGATACGTTCTCGGATGTGGTGGTCACATTTCATGTCGGCCTCGGTGACCAGATCCTTGGGACCCTTATGCTCTACTCGCTCAAGCCGGTT
>CAZEMW010000072.1:8395-9596 GCA_964513105.1 uncultured Fibrobacterota bacterium | reverse complement strand
CGTTCGGACTGTCGAACCAATGCCAAGTTGTGTCTCCGTCTACTTCTCTGCCAACTTCCACAAAGGATTCCCAAACAGGTCTATTACCACGAATGCAGATGCTCCCGTTCATCAGTTTAACTCTATGCACCTTCAACAGGAACCCCTTTGCCTCTGAAAACGCATGAAGAGTTTCTACTACACGCTCTCTTTCAACAGTGGGTACGTAGCCCTCCAGAACCGGTGGCTCCAGATGACCCACGTAAGTCACAATACTCCCAGTTTGAGCGTCTATTCTAAATTCTGCGAATCTTCCATCAAAAAGTTCACCGCTGTCAGGTACGGTGAACTTAATGACATAAATGCGGTCATACTCCTTTATCTCTACAGAATCCAAAGACTCCATCGGCGCCCCTAGTTGATTCTTCAGGAAATCATAAGATTCACTAACTGCTTGTTTTTCCGAAATGTTCTTGTATGACAATGGGATTCTCTTCTTGAGATTGAACTCCTGCCTTTCTTCCCGGGTTAAAGCACGACCAACCGGCCTTAGTACTGTTAGGCGATCAGGAATTGTATCGTCCTTCCCAAAGACTGCATACATACTTTTTGATCGGAAATAAACACTCTTCCCTTTGACAGTAATGTCGTACTCACTATGCTGTAGGGACGAGTCTGATAGATGCTCAGAAAAGAAATTCTGCAGTTTGTCCATTGCTCTTGTCTGTTCTTCCAGGTAACCACTTGGTTTATGGTTGTTTCTCGCACCTATTGTTACACACGAGAGAATCAGCAGTAAGCCCACCATCTTCACGCCACTTACACGCGGGCACGTCGTCCCAAGCTTCATTCTGTGGTCGTCCCATTTGCGATGAACCACTATCTTACTGCCAAAATGCTTACTTTGCTTAAAACGACTCATTTAGAACTCGGGGGTAGATTAGTTCCAGCGATTTCACCTGTTTCCGCATCGATACATATAGCACATCGGAACCCATTTGGGCTATCAAACCAGTGCCACACCGTGTCACCGTCTTCCACTTGCCCTGCTCGCCTTCTGCGCTATTGAAGGGCTCGGGCCAAGCGGCAAGTTTTATCACACGCTCACCCAGCATCTCCAATTCCAACCATTCGTCAGCTCGAAACGCTGCACCGTCATTTACAGCATTCCGACGTTGCTTAGGCTGCTCCGTTAGATGCTATAGACTTCTGCATTTTAATT
>CAZEMW010000072.1:3918-8385 GCA_964513105.1 uncultured Fibrobacterota bacterium | reverse complement strand
GGGATAAGCTGTCTAATCTTTGTTCCAGATCATATCGCTCCCTAATGCCACAGAGCCCCTGCAGAACAGAAAACCGCACAGGTTCCGCCTCTGTGAGATCAAACATGATCTTCATGTAATTGTCTACAACAACACGGACCTCCTCCTCTGCGGCACCTTCGAGCCTTTCGTTTATTTCACCCACAATCAAGTCCCTTTTCGCGTGATCGCGCTCTTCAACCATAAGACACTCAGTCATAAATGGCAATGCCGTATCGCTCAAGTCGGACAAGTAACGCATTCCTGCTTCGCCAAAACCAGGGTCGGCGCATAGTAGACGCATTTTTATTGTTTCCGAAAAAGTATTGTAAAGAAATTCTGAAAAGACAATATCATGAATTGAATCGTATTTCTTTTTAACTGTCTCAATACTATCAGCCAACGGCCAGTTACCCCCCTTTTTCCGGAGAAAAAACCGAAAGTAGTCCAAGCTATCCCTGTTAGCGGCCCTCCTGAAGAACATCGACAGAAGGGAGTCCATAGTGTTATCTTTAAGAAGACTAGAATCTCTTGCCACTATGCGTTTTTTTACTTCTTGCAGGTTAATCGTTTTGTAGCTGTCAGTCTCTGCCGAACGCACATTTAGAGCCCCCACAAGAAACATTACGATTCCCCCGCAAACGATGCGAAACGCCAATCTCTTCATTGTTGCCAATCCATGTGTACCCATCGCTTTGTCCATTTCCAAGATTCAATATAGGTTGGATTCTGTGTCCTGGCGACATTGGATAATATGAGCCAATCATCACCTACATCCCTACCAGTGACCGGATCCTTTACAGTATTACCATTCCTTACCCCATCCCAAAAGGACTCCAACGATACCCCCATTTATTCAGGAGAAATCGCTATAAGCTGAGTTCGTTGATTCTCAACAAAGACTGCCCAACAACAGAGAAAGGTGACGAAAACTCGAGTCTTTCTCGCGATCCTATACATTTGGCTTGGGCTTGCGGGGTTCATCTCGGTATCCTTCGGACCGTTCAGTGTTGGTGCGGGGTGTCCTGTATCTTTCGAATTCGCTTGCGAATCGCTTATGCTTGTAATCGCGGGTTCAGATCAGATTCAGCAACCAGTTTGCCGGTTCAGAACCGCCTGCGTCGCCACTCAACATACCGTTCCCGGAATGCATCCCGCAGCCCCGTTTCGTTCAACCTTTTCTGCCAGACACCGGGTTGCATTCTATCTCCGATATCGACGTATTCACCATCATACCAAATCCAGAGGTCATCATTCTCTCCGTGCTTTGGCCCATAGAATTCATATCTCTTATCTCCGTTTATGTCCAGGTATGTAACCGTATCCCCCCGGGAAGCATTGACCACAACAAGCTTGATGAAACCGCCAGAACAATCCTTATACGCCTCCAGGATTTCATATGTTCTCCCAGTCGGTAAGCTTGCGACTATACTGACTAGAAACTCTTGTTTCCCATCGCCGTCAAGGTCCAGGGTTTTCACGCTTTGTGTGTAACAGTCACATTCCGGATCCACCGCCGCCCCCCAGTGCTCTTCACTTCTGTATATCTCGGGAGCATTTTCCCTGCTCTCGACAATAACCACGTTTCCGGTAGTATCAACGTATTTGTATGGTCCGGGTTCTTCCCGGGCAAACAGTGAAGCCGACTGCAGCAAGGCCAGAATCATTGGTTTGATCAGTCTCATGCATTCCTCATGTATCTATTGCCGTCCGACCGGTAGAGCGCCATTGCCAGCAAATCCCTACTCATCAAGGCGTACCTCGGCATTTTCCCAACATTTCCGAATATCGCAAAACGCTCATTCACCGGGAAAAACCGGAGTGCTCACCATCGTAGATAGTCCCAGACAACCCCACTTGTATCCGGAATCGAATAATATCCAAACTCATTCTCGGCCTGAACGATAATTCGGGTATCATTCCAGTTTTGGGGAATAACTCCTTTGTAAACAAAGCCGGTATCGGAAACCGCCTTCTTCCAACGCCCGCCATTGTTCGTTTTCCATTTGACGACTTTTACAGCAGGTGAGTCGTCGGAGTTCTGCAGGTCGACATCTACTTTGAGGTGGAATGAATCGCCGGGATCCATGGACTCGTACCAAGAACGGATATACTGCCGGGTTGTTCTGATGGAAATTTCCGGTCGGTAGGCGAAATCCTTGTCGATTTCATACATCTGAGGCTTTTCGGGAAATGTGTGAGAGCCGCGTGAAGTGTGGATTTGTGCCTGCCACACGATGTAGTCGGGATAGCCAAGTGCTTTGGCGGAAACCGGAATCCAGACACTAAGATCGGAAAGATCGCTCTGCCGGTATCCCGTTTTCAGATCAACCAGCGTGTCAACTATTCCATTACTCACCTCCCCCAGTTTGGCAACCTGCCGGAACTCCTCATCGTCTTTCGACAGCGACACATTGTACACATGTGTCGCATTATTGAGCGAAATCCGAGTGGCGGGATTACTCCAGTCTACCTGTGTTTGCAGGTACAGGGTAACCAGGGGTTCTTCATGGCCTGATATATCAAAAAACTTCATGTTGACCCACACATAATCCAGGTCAAAATCCCATCGGGCTTCACTCCGACCAAATTCCCGGTTCCGCTCGTGAGACGTGTAGACCGGCGCAATGGGGGTATTGAACTGCCCGCAAAAAAGGAAGGCCACCGGTAGAATGAACGAAAGACGTTTCATCGGTTAATTGTCCAGTGAATGTTCAGCTCTATAACAGGCTTCTCTGAAGGAACAAATCTTGTCTTGTACTGGCTGTTGGTCGATACTATACGAAACTCCGGGTTTTCATTCAGCATGCGATTGGTAACCGCGAGACGCATTACAGCGAAGTCATCAAGGTAGTACCGAAGGCCGCACGTGTAATAATTTGTTGAGGGTCTGTACTGAAAGATCGTATACTCCGGGTGGTTAACCGTGATTGTATTCTGGGCACTCTCAAACCAGAGTAATTCGTTCATACCGAATACCGCAAAATTCCACAGTCGTGGAGTTTCTATCTCAATGAGATGATAATACCAGAAACTGTTGTCATTGGAATCGAAGAAGTCTACCCAGTTGTTTGTGGTGGAATACTCGTGCTCCGCATCTGTCAGGTAATCTTTGTCAACGTTGGATTCCGGAATGAAATTCTTCATGTAGTAGCGGAGTTCCGGATTCACACGCAGCGGGAAGCCCCACAGAGTATCAGTATATCCGAACCCGACATTAACAGCGTGGGTTTGATCCCCCAATTCGGAAGAGCGCTCAAATCCATCATACGAATTCCATGCCTGTTTGTAACCGTATTCCGCATAGACATGTAACCGCGAGTCCCCTATCCATAAACAGGGTAGTAAGTACACCCGTGGATCGCCATGTTTCTCGAGCATCAGCAGTGCGTTTACCCCTCCTCGTGATACCCCTGTATTCCTGGAGTACCCCAGAAAGGCGAATTTGTTTTCGTTGGTATACCCCGTTCCCCAGTAATTTCCGGCAATCGTGTTTTGACCAATCCTGGCGGCAAGCCCTCCGCCGAAACCATGAAAATCCTTCAGAGTGAGACCGGTACCAAGAGTAGTTCTCGGTATTTTGCCGGCAGCCACAGACCATGCATCCCGGTCCTCAACGGTACCCTTCCCAACGCGTATGTTGAAATAAGGAGCGTACCACATACCACTGGAATGATGAGAACGGTATTTCCCCGCGGACAGCTTCACGCCTGTCTGAATGCGATTCACACTATCGATTCCCAGTGAAACGGCGCCGTCGGAGAAAAAGGTTCCGTAGCGATAAAGCCCGAGGTTAAGATCGTAGATGTCAAAAGCCGGAATTTCGGCACTCACATACCCGCGAGATGCGGCCGAAAAGAAATACTCTGAAATTTCCGCGCATTCCACGGTCGGTTGGACAGCAAGGCCGGAAACAATGAAAACAGCTGAGCGGAAAGAGCTGCGCACCCCCTGAGCCGGACGGGATTTTAGAAATCGTATTCGTAGTGCGGAGCGCAATACGCGACGAAAAGAGCTACCGCTTGGAAGCGAGAGACGAAGAGCCGTTTGAAGAATTGCCGTCATTATCGGTCGCCCGGGGTCAGGGATTGATAAGGACTCCGCAGCGTTCGGTGCTTGCGGCCTTATAGCAAATATAAAACGATACACATATCGAAAAGCAATCATTCAAGAAAGCTTTTGATCGCGTGATTCGGCATTCCAAGCCTTGAGTCCGGGTCCACAGGCAATCCGGTCGGCTGTGGTATTGTTCTGCCGCAGTGTCCCCGCAGCTCATCGGGACACCAGGTGCCGGAGGCGCTCTACTCGGCCCGAGACGTTCTCCACTGCAATCGTATACGCTCCCGGCTTGAGATCACCCAGCGAACAGGTTGTGGCTGCGGTCGGGAGTCGAATTGAACGAACTAATCGTCCCTGCATGGAATAAATGGAAACAGACCGGGCGCCGGT
>CAZEMW010000072.1:0-3908 GCA_964513105.1 uncultured Fibrobacterota bacterium | reverse complement strand
ACGATCATTGTTTTGGGGGAGGCTGAGTCCTTTGAATTCTTTTTCCCGACAGGTACAGGCGGAGTCTGGTCTACCCACAAATGCGGCCAGTATAGCCCGTCAAAAGCCTGCTCCTGGTCATAGTGAAGCTCCGACAGTGCAGGTCCAAGAACATCAAGGTATTCTCCGGTCCTCAGATTGATAACATAGATCCGTTCCTGCTTCTCAGAGCTGCAGACCAATCCGCCGTTGCACCCGAATCCCCACAGACGTCGCACATTGACGGTTGCCACTGCAAAGTCAGGATGGGTGCTCCATTCCGGATGATGCCACCGAGTCCATTCCGGTTGATAGTATCTGACATCACTCTTGCTGGAATCCTCGATTTCAAAAGGAAATGCGGGGTTGTCTGTCGGTGCTCTGTAATGCGCCAGCAGTTCGCCGTTTTCACCGGCAATGAATATTATCTGCCATTGAAACCAAGACCTTCCGCCGTTTATTTCAGGATAAGCTTCTGAACCACTTCCAAAATCGAGAAACATCACGTGGTCGGTCCGGATTGGAAAAGGGCAGATTGAGGCATTGCATGCCTGCCCGGAAAGACGGTCTCCATTCCTTGCACGCGCCGGGCCGACGGTGTCGATCGAACCGTCTCGTCGGTCGAAAATCGCCACATGTCCCCCACCTCCGCACAGGTACGATCCGTCATAGGACAGGCCTCCGGTAAAGCTTCCGCCTTCAAAAAGCACCAGCGATGTATCGACCTTTGCGATTCCGCCCGTGGTATCGATCTCAACAATCATAGTCCGGCCAATTCCATTCCAGGCACCATCGGGCGATTTGGTGGGGTATACCACCATAAGATTGTCTTTGTCGTACTCCGGTCCGAGTGCTTCGGTGTTGTACACAAAGCGCGGCTCATGTCCATAGTCCTCAACGAGCCGAACCGGCTCGGCATCCTCCGACAGCTCACATATATAAATGGAACTGGTGCTGCTCGGATCCCCTCCGGCTTCTCCATGGTAAGTGTCGGTGTAGACTACCCAGCGACCGTCCGGAGAAATAATGGGTAGAAAACCGGCATCTACGTTCTCGAGCCGACGAGCGGTCGGGGGTTCCTCGGCGAAATTCACATATTCTATGGCATTTTCACCCGAGAAGCCGTTTCGTCGATTTGTGTACACCAGTTTTGCCCGAGAGGTTCCCAGAAATGATTCCACATCGTCGCGGGTGACATGAAATTGTGTTTCGTACCGGGCGGCGAGGGGTACGGATATGCCGACAAGGCAGCAGAATAGAAGAAATCGCATGTGATTCACAGGGGGCTCCCGTCGAGGTGAAGGCTATACCATATACTCGGGATTTAAAAAACAATCAATGGGAAACGCCCCCGAGCCAAGACCGTATCCCACACGAAAAAAATAGATACTCACGAATGCTCCCGCAACTCTCTCAGAATCCCCACAAGGTCCTCCAACCGATAATTCGCATTCAACCCACTGGGATTCGGAATCACCCACAGTTCCGAATCCTCCATTTTGCCCGCCTGGTGCCCCGGCCCGGCCGAGCGATCACCGAACGCGTTGCGGTAGGCGCCGATGCCGAGAATTGCGAGCACCTTCGGACGATATCTACGAAGCTTCTGCTTGAGTATCTCTCCCCCGCGACGAAGCTCTTCCGGCTGCAATTCGTCGGCCGAGGCGGTGGCTCGCGCGACCAGGTTGGTTATCCCAAGCCCCGATTTCAGCAGCTCTGTTTCGTCGAAAGGACTCAACCGGCTTTTCGTGAACCCCGCCCGATGCAACGCCGGCCAGAATCGGTTGCCGGGGCGCGCGAAATGGTGCCCAACTGCCGCGGTATATAATCCCGGGTTAATTCCACAGAACAACACTCTCAAACCGGATGCGATAACGTCCGGCACCGTCTTCTCACGAGCCGCCTCTATTTGTTCCCGGGTAGGTTTCCAGTTCTTTTCCATAATTTTCTACAAGAATTCTTTGAACAGAAAAAAACTCTCTTTGAAGAGCTTTGACGAAAACTACTCGTCTTGAATCGATTTTTTGGATTCGTGAATGGGAACAGACCTATTTTATTAGTATAATTAATGAATCTGCTTCAAATTCAGAAACCGGAGCTCCGACCATGAATAAACACCGCAATGGCATATTGACTCTACTCCTGTATGCCGCGACGATCGGTTCGGTTGCCGCGCAGATGCAGACACTAGCATATCAGACTCGGAAGTACTATGGCGCCAAAATGGAACTCGAAGACGGGATCATGCATGCCGTGGGGCAGTTGGGGGCGTGGAAAGGGGAGCAGCAGGGCCTGAATGGATACCTGGGGGTGGTCGGTGAGCAAAGGCCATGCATTTTCATGGTGTACGCGGGAGTGAAACGGGACACCATGCCGCATCCCGAACATCTTCACGCCGCACTCGATACGATCGCCGCCATGGAGCAGCGAAATGAGAATACGAAACTCATTCCCCAAATGGGGTTGTATATCGTTGATTTCGTCGATGCACTCGAATCAAACGCTTCGTACAACATGTCGGGATTCGACAGCCTCGTAGCCATTATGAACGAAAGCCAAAGGCCCTGGTATGTCCGAATCGGATATGAGTTCAACGGCGGTTGGAACGGCTATCAACCCGAGGCCTACCAAAAGGCATATAAACTGATATCAGATCTTTTCACGGAAAAAGCAACCGTGCCGGTGGCAAATGTCTGGTGCTATCACCCAACGAACGCGAACCATATGGACTATTACCCCGGTGACAGCGTTGTCGACTGGTGGGCGATTGATCTTTTCGAGGAAAAATATCTTACCGGCGACAACACTCTGAATTTTCTCCAGGAGGCCGACGACCACGGCAAACCGGTGATGATCGGTGAAGCGACGCCCAAGGACGGCAATGTAGACGATGGACGCGAAGACTGGGATTCCTGGTTTGATCCCTATTTCCAGTTGCTGGCCGACAACCCCGGGATAAAGGTGAGTACGTACATCAACTGGGACTGGAGCATCACCCGATGGCCCGGATGGGGCGAAACCCGAATAGAGACGAGTGATACGATCTCGTCTTTGTGGGCTGAAGAGATCTCCAATCCCATTTTCCGTCACGGTCCGTATGAAGCCGAATGGTTCGACGGATCAACAGAAATCCATCGATTGCCGGCCCCCGGCCCCACACTCACCCCCGAAACCGGGCTTCGGATACACTTTCGCAAGACCAACCGTGACCTCCCGGCATACAATGTGAGCGGTAGAAGACTGAAAGATATCGAGGGATCCATGATTATGCTTCAGGAGAAGCCTCGGTAAGCCCCCCCATCCACCGGGGTCGGCGTAAAACGATCCGCCCCCGAACCGCACCTCCCGCCCGGATGAAACGGCCCCTTCCACAACGCAGCGACGCCTGAAATTCAGGATAGCCCGAACCAGAGTTCGGGCCGCACCGTCCGCGCCGGTGAGTGTCCGGAGCATGCCTTCACAGAGAATCGACCCGCTTTTGTGATTCGAATCACCCTTGCGCCTTTTGCCCTTGAAATGACCTCCCGTTCGGGCGTATAATGCGAAGGCACATTCTCATTAAAGGAGGTCCTCATGGTCCGAACCGGTCGTGTTTTCCTGCCCGTCATCATCGCTTTTGCCTATGCCTACGCCACAGTCGGGGATCTGGTTATTTCCTCTCCGACAATGATCCCCACCGACAGCGTGCAATGCTCATGGTCTTCGGACCAGGACTCTACGGTTCTTCGATTGTACCTGGAAACCGGTGATCCCGCCGGCGGACTCGATACGACTACCGATCCTCTTTGGTACACGATATACATGGTCGACAACAGTACCGATGCACAGATGGGCGACGACACCGGACTGTTTCCCGATGCCGATCCCGCGACCGGCATGTTCCTGTTCAGTCC
>CAZEMW010000071.1:8719-9613 GCA_964513105.1 uncultured Fibrobacterota bacterium | reverse complement strand
CACGATTCGGAAGATGCCGCGCTTTGCCGCTCATTTATGGCCGAGTATGTCTCGTACGCCTTTTCTATCGTGGACGACGTTCTGGATAGTCGGGACGACTGTGATATGAGCATGGCGATGGGATTCAATTGGGTTCCGCCGTCGTACCTGGTTGAGCTCCTGGGGGGAGCGAACGAATGTCGAACCTTTCTGCGTGAGCAGAACGTCGTAATTCCACGGGCTCTGGCTCGGGAACCCGAACGGATGCCGTTTTACCGCCTGAGCGGATTATGTGATGCGAGGAGGTATTTCAAAGCCATTTAGACTATGTTTCTGACAAATTTACCTTTTTTGGCGTATTATTTGTCTATAGAGTAGTAACTCTGTGGCGGTCTGATCGGCGCGGGGCACCCGGTCGGCGCAAGCGGAGTGCGCATGGTCCTTGATCTACACAAACAAGTCACCAGGACCGCCGGGGATTATCAGGTGCCGGATGTAGCAAATGGCGCCATGCTGAATATTGGAGGAACGGCAACCACAAACTATGCATTCGTAGTCGGAGCATAGTATCCGGAGGGATATTGCCTCTTAGTTCACAAATATGACCGGGTTTTCCCTCGGTATATCCGGGGTGTGTGATGTTAACGAAATGTTATTTTAAGCATTATAAGGGATTTACGAGTAATTCGAGTAGTCTCGGAGCACTCATTGTCGTTTGGACCCCAAATGATATATGTCGGCCCCGATCCCAAAAACAACTATACAGTACATTCGACTCACTGGAGCACGTGCCATGTCGACTCTCATTGAAGGTGGAAGTGTACAAGTGCGCACTACCCCTGTTCGCCTAATCTACCTGGGTTTACTGCTTCACTTTCCCGTATCGGTTGTATCCCAATTCTGGCACCTGTATAC
>CAZEMW010000071.1:0-8709 GCA_964513105.1 uncultured Fibrobacterota bacterium | reverse complement strand
TGTATACACCGAAGAAATACCAGGGTCAACCCGGTCGATTCCTTGAAGAAATTTGGGCCGATACACGGACTATTGATCTTGATTCACTTATCGCAATACTGAACAATTGCATTACCTTCCTTATTGAACATAAACTCGATCCGCGTGACTTTGTGTATACTACACTCGAGAAGACAAATAACTGGATGGCCTTGCCTTCCCGGTGGATTCTGTCATGGGGCAAACATCTCCTGCAATCTTTCTATACAACGAGCGATATTCGTCCCCTTGTCCTTGAGGCTGTAGATCACTATACATCGCTCATTTCGCCCTCTCTTTTCCATCGTGCGGTTTGTACCGAGAGGAATGGCAACCGGTACCAAACGATAGTAATGCTGATGTTGGCTACCATAGAGAATTTCGGGTTTCGTCGTCGACGTCAATTTCTCCGTCCTTTCCCAAAGATGCATTTTGACCTCTGGGCCACCGAAGTGGTCAAGGTGGCACCGAGAGGACTGGGGGCCAGGGAATTTGAGGAACTTTTCTTTCTCGCCGACTGCCGGACCGTCATGGATGTCGACAGCCGAGCCGGGATCGTCGGTGACACCTGCCTTGTAGAAGGAAAAACCATTGGGCGTGTTGTGAGATTTAGCGAATTCCTGGAATCACACGGAATTGACCTGGCTCGATATCAAATTCCGGATTGCCCTGTTGTTGTTTGTGAAGAAGAGACGAGCGCCAAAGTGCCGGCAATACACCGTGGATGTGCATATGGTGCACCAGTCTACTTGTATGGCTTCCGGTATGCCGCACTTAACGAGCAGCCGAAAGACCTGCTTGTTGACTTGATCGAAGACGCGACCGGTCGTGGGCCAACAATATGGGATGAGCTGAAAGCGAAGCATAAATCAGTTCTCCTTCAAGAGAGCACGCCCTTGAAGTTCGTATACCATCCTCATAATGAGAGCATATCGGTAAATGATCGACATCTTACGAAGAATGTCCCCGCAAAGATCCTTCGAAGAATGCTTTCGGACTATACGAGCAGCGGTAAAACCGATTTTGGCTATTCGGAGTTTGTCAGAGATCCAGAAATCGTGGTGGACCCAAAACGTCCGAATTTGACGATCCGCATTCGGCGATTGGCGGATTCTCTTAGAGAACAGGTCCCCGGCGTGATGGTTGATAGCCTCGGAAAAGGTCGTGTACGGCTTGAACTCGACGGTGCCAGTCTGGAATATGAGGAGCTACCAAATGGCTAGCGGGTATGCGAACAGGTCTTTCCATCCGACATCGGAGAAGTTTCAGGGCTTTCGGTGGTCAATTCGCTCTCTTGCGGCTGCACTTCTCATAATTTCCTGTCGGCAGTGCACGAACGTATCCGACCCCTCCTCCCTTTTCCAGGAAGGAGAGAACCTGCTGAACACCGGCGATACCGTGCGCGCGTATTCAGCTTTCGCCAAAGCCGCGGACAGGTGTTCCGACAATGCCTCCTATCAGTGGGCGGCGGCATCGATCGCACCGGACAGGAATAAACAATACATTCACACGGTACATGCCTGGGATGCAGGCAGGAAAACAGTATCTGTTTTCCGGTCATATCTTGCCACCTCATTTCATACCACCCGAAATGAGAAACTTCAGTTCGCATTCTCACTCTATGATGAGCTCCCGGATACGATACAAACGCAAGCTCTTAAAGGAGAGGTGTTTGCCGTTCTTGGTTATCACGATTCAGCCCTTTCATGCTGGAAATCCGATTTGCCGAATAATCCACGCCTCGTCTATGATGTTGCCGTTGCGTATCAGCATCTCGGACACCTTGATTCCGCCGTCTCCCTTTTAACGAAATATAAGGATAAGGACAGGCTCGGAATAGAGGGTTATTCCCTGTTGGCGGGCTTGCTTTCTCTGGACTACCGGTTTGACGATGCCGTGGAACTGTATGCAGAGCTTGAAAATCGAGGAAAGGGGGGTGACGAGGTACGACTGGAACATGCGGGCATTCTGGCCGCACAACGATCCTTTCCGGCGGCACTGCGAATACTGTACTCTCTTTTGGAATCAGATGATGAATCCATCAAGGCGAGGGCATCCCTGGTTGCCGCCACCATTTTCGAGCAAACACGTAATCGAATCGAACTGCTGAAACTGGCCGAAAAATGCCCGGTGAGCATCCGTAAGCTGTTATTATCGGTAGTTTCTCCGAGTGACAAAACAAATCATGACCTAGAAGGGAATCCTCAGGGGTTGTTGCGCTTTCCACATGCGCTTCTTTTGCAGGCGGAAATCCTGTCAACGACCGGACAACATCAGGCGGCGGTGGATCTCTACAGGTTAATCCCGGGGTACCTGCTCTCCTCTCCCTTGCTGTGTCCGGGCTACGCCGAGGAACTTTCTCATACCGGACGCGAAGACCTTGCTTTGGTGGTTTTGGGCCATATGCACGAGCATGGAGTATCGACGCGCGAATCCTTAATCCTGTTTCGCGACATATGCCTCCGAAATGGATTCCTTCAGAAAGGATATCAGGCACAGCGTGCTCTGGAGGCATTAACAGTAATGGAGCCGGAATCGGGAATAGCCGGAGTTATGGTGCGACTAAGGTTGGGCAAATTGCGGGAAGCCCTGAAGCTTTCACAAGACCTTATCGACCGGTTTCCCGAGAACTCGCCGGCCAGGGCTACCAAGGTGAACGTTCTGTACCGTATGAAGGAGTACAGAAAAGTCGTGGAGTATGCCGAATCTCTGTGGCTTACGCATCCCTCGGTGGCGGTTATTCTTGCAAATTCCCTGGATTACGAAGGCAACCATGCGCGAGCCCGAGAAATCTTCGAGCTTTCCATACAGAAACACGCAAGCCATCGAGCGGGAATTCAACTGGAACGGGCTTCTTACCTTGTCTCCCGGGGAATACATGCCGAGGCATCGTGTCTCTTCGAATAGATACTGATCGTCGACTTAGAGGCTTTGAAGTAGGATGAGGTGAAGAATGCCTTTATTCTAAATAACTATGCCTGGAGCAGATTCCAGGAAGGCGTTGCCCCCGAAAACGGACCTTTTCAGGCGGCAAAATCTGCGCATGAACTCCTTCCGCACGATCCAAACATCCTGGATACCTATGCCACCTTGCTGAACGGTGCGGGGCAGTACGAACGGTGTATTCAGACCCTGGTCAATTCCCGACACACCGCTCGAGAACCCCGGTTGCTTTTGCACCTTGCCAAGGGTTACAAAGCTCTCGGCTTGTCCAACAGAGCGACCGAAACCGTACGTGAACTGAAAAAGTGCAACGCAAGCGAATGTCTACTTCCGATTAGCATTAACAAGGGTACGGCGGACAGCCTTCTTATGAGCGTAACGGATCACCGAAAACACGGGAGATTCTGATCGAATTATTTCATATCAAACTGATGTTCGCTGCCGGGGCGGCTTTGGCTTCGTTCGTCCTGTGTTGGGGAGCTATTTATGCCTTTCTGGGCAACCCAGTCGCCGACTTCTTCCGTGACCGTCCCGGAGATCGTAAGGGACATCTTCGTCTCACTCCTCGAGCCGGGGGAGTATGCATTGTATCACTTTTCTTTTTAGTTCTGGCGATTTGGGAAGTCTTCCCGGACAGATGGCTGATACATCTTCCACCTGAATTGCACCTCACCGTTCTTTTTTCAAGCGTTGCTATTCTCGCTACCGGCCTCCCGGACGATTTTTCGTTTTTTGAGATATCAAATGCGGCAAAATTCATACTTGAGCTTATAGTCGGTCTGGAAGTTGTGATATTGCTGAAAATACCATTACCGCATGTTCAACTATTCTTTTTTCCGCCGGTGCCCGAATGGCTCGTAGGCCTGTTTTCTGTAATCTGGATAGTGGCCGTAGCCAATGCCGTGAATATTATTGACGGCGTCGATGGGTTGGCGGCAACAATGGTCATTCCATCGTTCATAACCCTTGGAATAATCGGCATTTCGACCGGAGAGTATCCGCTCACTCTTGTCTGTCTGATTATTGTCGGTCTGGTGATGGGATTTCTCTTACACAATATTTCCCCCGCCCGAGTATTCCTTGGGGACACCGGTTCTTTATTTCTCGGTCTTATGCTCGGCATCTTATCCCTCTATGCCGTTTCTTCGGGCAACAGAACAGCGGATCTTATAGTTGCACCACTGGCGGTAGGCGTACCGATGCTTGATCTTGTGACTGCAATGGGGCGAAGGTTTCTGATCAAAATGCGCGATGGTGGTGGATTGAGAGCAGGGCTTGCCGCCATGACCGTGGCCGACAACAACCACATGCACCATCGTTTGCTCACATTTGGGTTCAGCCACACGGAAACCTGGATAGTATTGGCATTCTTTCAGTCAACCGTTTGTGCATTGGCATTTCTGGCAATGCAAGTTGAGTGGCCTCTGACTGGGACCGCTTTGCTGTACCTCACAATTCCGACCCTCTGGCTGCTGAAGCATCTCGATTATTTAAGAGATGCCTTGCCCTGGATATCTCGCAGTGATTCGGGACGGGTGAGCAGAAAACACACGGTTGGAGTGCTGTTCGCCGATCCGATACTCAAGTACTCTCTTCAACGGCATGAGCAGGATATGCTGGATTTTGACTTCATTGACGAAGTCGTTGATCCAGAAAAAGGGTACGCCAGTGTGATAGTAAACAGCACATCACCGGCGAACTTCTCACGTGATGTGCGGCTTGGGGAAGAACTGGCCCACCAATTGTTGTGTCCGGCCGTCGTGATAACGGGAAAACGAGAACCCGATCAACCCAATTCCCTGCTTAGTTTGACGCCGGGGCGGGGAGTTTTCTACATTTCCAGACCCTTGTATATCCCTCTGCTTCTCGAGGAAGTCTACCGCGTTTTCATTAACTACGACCCAAACCGCGCGTCACCAAGGCTCCTACGGGATACCCGGGTCCTTCGGGCGGCAACAAATGAATAAATCAAATAAGTTCGACAAAAACAGACCCCGACTACTGGTTATATTCAAAAAATCGGGCATACGTGATGAACTCGTAACCCTGCTAACCGCTTGCGGGTACTACGTTGACTATGTAGACACGCGCGAACAGGGACTTGAACAGTTTCAACTCCGCAGGCATTCCATTGTCCTTTTTGACGTGAATTCCCTGGGAGAAGACCCGGGTGAAGTGCTCTCGCGCTTTCGCTATTATAAGCGCCGTCCTATTCTGCTTGCCGTGGCCGATCGGGATGAAGAGAACCGCGTCTACCCGCTGTTCGCGCAAGGGCTATATGACATTGTAACGCACCCGCTGCATACCGAGTATTTGGACATCGTGCTTCGTCGGATGGTATATCTGAACCGAATGACGGCCCGGTATGAGTTCGTACATACGCTTCTTATGCTGTCTCTACAGTTGACCCCCTTATGGATTCTTATCACCTATTCCCTGGCAAGGATTATCGCACTGAAATAAGAATTTCAGAGTCGATGCCATATAGATAAAGAAATGAACGTACTATTTCTCACAAAGGAACTTCCGTATCCTATGGTTAACGGATACCGGATGCGAACATTCCACTACCTTTCTGCCCTGTGCGGAGACAATTCGGTCTCCGTTGTCTGGCCGAAAAGCGGAGCCGAAGATGCAGTTGACATTGCGGCTGTCGAGCGACTTGGATGCCGCGTTCACCAGGTGCCGGTTTGTCGTTTCCCCAGACTGGTCAAATTGGCAGGCGCCATTTTTCGCTCGCTTTTCACAGGTCTTCCGTTTTCGGTGGCATATCGTTTTTCACCGTCGCTGTACAACTATATGCGCAAGACTCTCCGCGACGGGGTCTATGACCTCCTGGTGTGCGACGGTATCCATATGGCTCCCCACGTCGTATTCGATTCAAAGGCACGGTCGATACTGGATGAACATAACATTGAATCGACGATTATAGCTCGATATGCACAAATCGAAAAGAATTTTCTCCTTCGTATCCCCGCGTGGTTGGAAGAACGACGGTTTATGCGGTTCGAAAACAGAACGTGGGCCCGTTTCAACGAATGCCATGTGTGCTCCGAGGTAGATCGGCAGACTGTCGTCCGGCGTTCCTTGCAGTCAAGTGTATTCGTGATTCCCAATGGCGTTTCAGTTTCACCTCCGGATTCGATGAATACAGAGGATGCGATCTTGAACGCTCGTACCTGTATCATTGAGAAATGCGTAGCAGCTTCCCCAATGAACCATGGAATCATGAGAACTGGGGGTTGTACCGGTAAAACAGCCGCCCGGACAGATTCGCATCTGTCGGACCTTGAATCAGGGCGTTGCGGAGGTATGGATTCATATCCTTCGCTGGCTTATACCGGTATGATGGGTTGGAAACCTAATGTCGATGCGGTTTTGTATTTTTGTAAAGAGATACTGCCTGTCGTCAGACATACCTATCCCAACCTTGTTTTCCGCATTGTGGGTAAACAGCCAACGCCGTCGATTCGACTCCTTGGCAAAAAAGATCCGCGGATAATCGTGACTGGATTCGTACATGATGTCCGTACCTGTCTTTCTGCATGCGATGCCGTCGTCGTGCCGCTTAGAATAGGTAGTGGGACTCGTCTCAAAATACTTGAAGCGATGGCTCTCGGAAAACCGGTGGTGTCGACTACTGTGGGAGCCGAAGGACTCAATATTCGAAACATGAAGAACATTGTTCTGGCCGATGACCCTCATGAGTTCGCCGAAAAGGTAGTACCGCTTCTGTCGGATCCAGTACTGGCTCGGGCAATCGGCAGGGCCGGGAGAGCCCTGGTGGAAAGCGAATACACATGGTCATCCGTGGAGGATCGAATTGCACGGCGCATAGAAGCCGGTATCGAATCGTATGACGGAGGACTTGCCTGATTTGGATTGGCACTACTGGTCCGGCAGCCCCGCGCCCGGCAGCTCGTGTTCTCGGGCGGGATCCATTCTCTCAGATACCTGAATGTACCCAGTGCAATACACATGAGCACCATGCCGACATTGAAAAACGTGTCGATGAGAGCAAAAAGCTTTGCTTCGTCCCGCATCCGCATCTCGGCCGGGACCACTTCGTACATGAGACCGATCTGGGTCGCACCCATCCACACCGTCAGGAACAAGCCATACCCGGGGATCCCGATTTTCGTGGCCGGAAAGTCGGCCCCGAGGTAAAACGGGAGAAAAAGCCCGGTTGTGAAGAAGAACAGAAAGGTTATGCTGATTCCCGACAACCGTCGGCGCTCTTCATCGCTTTTCCGCCGGAAACGAACGCAAACCGTATCCTCGTACTGCCTGCTCCGCAAAGAGGTATCCGGCTACAATGAAAAACAGCGCAACACCGGGCGCCCTGAGAAGCTCGGTGATCCAGAGATATCCGGTATCGCGCAGCACGTCCCGGTGGAGGTCGGTGACATGGATCTGAACCACGGCGAGTATTCCGATGACCCAAAGCAGCATCTCCAGCGCACCGACACACACCCTCGCGTCAATCGCGGGAGTGACTCCACCGCGCAATGTTTTTGCCACGAAGCAACTCTCCTAAAGCCAACGCCGGCGACACGGCACCGTACAGAAGATATCGAAGATGGGGACTGAACAACGAAGCGACCCCGATTGCCGCGGCGGCCGCCCCCGCCAGTCTTCTGTCCCACAGTGTCAATGCAAGCGCGCCTGCCGCAAGATACGCGGGAATCATCCAGCGCGAAACTTTGAACACCACCATCCAAAGAAAAGCCTCCGAAAGAATCATTCTCGGATACCTTCGGAAGAATGCCCCGAAGCACTGGATTCCGCCTTTTATCACCCGAATTTTGCGAGTGATCTCGCGAGAATTTCTGAAAATTCGCGTCCTGGCCCTGAACCGATGGTCCGCCACGACCGAAAACCCGTTTCGAAGAATCGTGAGCGGCAACCAAAGATCATCGGCCATGATCCCGTGAGGAATGGGCTCCACGCAGCTCTTACGAAAAGCAAACCCCATTCCGGTGACCACGAAAAGCGACCGGCGGCGACTCAGGAAATCGCGAATCCGCTGCTCCGATCTCCAGTAAGCCGCTTCCACCGCATTGGTCTCGAACAGCGGAACGCAGGACACGCCTCCCATTCCCCGATCCGATGCAAATCGTCCCAGGAGGTGTCCAAGAACTTCCGAATCGTCGAAAGTGCTGTCTGCATCAGTGCCCAGAAGGATCTCGGCTCTGCTTTGCTCGATCAGTTTGTTGAGAGTGGAGGATTTCCCCTCGTTTTGGTATTCGAACAATCGAAGGTTTCGAATTCCATGAACTCGCGCGAACTCGCGGACACGCTCCGCGGTTTCGTCAATCGACCCGTCGGAGCCGACCAGTACTTCGAATCGCTCCAAGGACAACGAAGTGCGGAAAATGTCTGAGAGCTTTGTCCCAATGACATCCTGTTCGTTGTATGCCGGAATAAGTATCCCGACTTCCGGGACACTCGCCTTGGGCGACCGCGCCGCTTCGGGCTTGGCATTCTCGGAAGCATCGGCGGTCGGCGGTGCGCACGGTACCTCGGAGTCGATATGCTCCATTCCCCTCACCCCTCATCCCTTTCCAGCTATCGCTGCTTTTCCACTCCCTCCACGCTCACCGCGGCCTCAGTTGCTGAAATCGCATACACTCCAGGCGGGCGCCGGTGTGCTCACTTCGTCAGTCGGAGGAATCAAGCTTGCGCCACGCAGATTGTAGGTCCGACCCGCTCTGGATCGATTCTTTTTATCGGGCCGCAACATTCCCT
>CAZEMW010000070.1:4181-9684 GCA_964513105.1 uncultured Fibrobacterota bacterium | reverse complement strand
ATACAAGACAGAATGAAAACCACACTATTAATGTTTTCTTCGCTCCATTTAGTCGGTTCCATGTATTCCCGGGTATACGATCTCCCGTGCATCGTAATATCGCTCGCTCCTACCCAACCTGTCACCGGCAGTCGCAATCGTATCCGGTTGGGCTTATCACTCTCCCCAATGAATGAGAACTACCGACCGACATGGGTTACCGTAATAAACTGCCGTTCCCGGAAGTTTTCTCCCACCACCTCGATGACCGCGGTTCCCGACGATTCGGTATAGCGTTCGAGCCTTGCAGACGAGCCGAGACTGCAATTCGACCGTTGAGATCCTCGGGGATCGGCCAGGCGGGGAATTCATGCGTTACCGTCGAGCCGGGGAGGCGCTCGCGAAGCTGCCATGAATATGAGCATTATGCGCCGTATTCGGCCGTTTGTGGAGATCATGAAAAAAAACAACGCCTGAAAATGGAATTCTATTGAATACGGAATTCGCCCCATCGCTCCCGCTTGGCGTCGACGGGCGAATTGCATTCGAAACCGCCCGCCCCGACGACAATTGCCAAGAATAAATACGGGCTCTTTTCGTCCCCATTTTCGTTGCTCGTCGGCTGAATACTTCCAGTATTCGTCCTCCTCACTTCTCAATGGGAACGTAAATCGCCTCGCCTGAATTCACGCCAATTGTCGGACGGGGCAGTGGAGATACCTATTCGGTCGGTCCTGCGAATACCGACTCCGGGGTGCACCAGTCCGCCGTATCGCCGGTGTTCTTCTGCCATGAATTGATTCCGGCGATCATGTCCGTAACTCGTTCCCGGTGGCCGGTGTCGGAGATTATGTTGCGGCACTCGCCGGGATCGGAGTTTAGATCATAGAGCTCGTGATCGCCGATAGACGACAGGTTCAGTTTCCACAGATCCTCGGTTACGACCGTCCGTATTGATTCCGCGTCCACCGGGTCGATTGGTTTCTTCGGTTGGGAGTTCCCCTCCTTTATCCCCGGAATGTAGGGCTCAGGCTGCCGCCCTACGCCTTTTCCATGCCATTCGATGAAAATATCACCGGTAGATCCTCCGTGTCCGTTCTCAAACCATGACAATCTGCTCTTGCCCTCGAGGTGGGAGGGAGGTTCTTTTCCCATTGACTCCAGCAGTGTCGGAACAAGGTCCAATTGGCTAACCGGGCCTGAAATGCGGTTCTGCTTTTTTTGTCCGGGCAAGCGAACCAGAAGTGGAATTCGAGTGGATTCCTCGAACATATATCCTTTACCGAGTAAATTGTGGCTGCCCATCATGTCACCATGATCGGATGTAAAGACCACCACCGTATTGTCGTCGAGACCGCACTCGGTCAGTGTATCCAGGATTTTGCCCACATGTGTATCCACCAGGCTGCACATACCCCAGTACCGGGCAATAAGGCGTCGCCACTGCTCTTCCGTTGCGAGTGGCCGGTCGATTCCATATCCACTGTTTTTGAATTTTTCAGCCGTTCGACGTAGCCTTCTTGGGGCGTTTTCGTCGAGATTGTCACCGAAATTGTCCGGAAGCGTTATATGGTCGGGAGAGTACTGATCGTCTCTGGGACTGAAGAATGGCATGTGAGGTTCGAGAAAGTTGACATACAGAACAAACGGATCGTGCTGGTTTTCTTTGATAAACCGGGTCGCGCCCTCGGAAAGAAATTTGGGACGGCTCAATTCCTCCGGCAGTCGGCCGATCTGATTACGGAAAAATCTGTAGCCGATTTCGGGCGGCAGGTTCTCGGGAGGATTCTCAGGCTTCCGACCGTTCGCTATGAGGAACTCATGGAAAGGAGAGCGGTCGGCCTGGTCGCGGTCTCGCCGGTAGAACGCGTGGTAGGAATCCTCGGTGGCTCGCCATTGGCCGAATCCGTGTTGAGGGTAGATCTCATCGCCAAGATGCCATTTGCCGTGATGAGCACAGACATAGTCGGGATCATTGAGCATCTCCGGAAGGCATTGTACCTGTTCCGGCAGCATCAGGTTGTTGTGTGGCATGTCGCAGGTGTGTGGTGTCAGGCCGGTCAACAGGCTTGCCCGCGAGGGGGTACAGACCGGTTGGGTTACATAGGCGCGATCACATACGGTTGCCGTTTCGGAAAACCGGTTCAGATTCGGCATGTCGATAACTGTGTTTCCATATGCCCGCATGGTATTGTACCGCTGCTCGTCGGTGTAGATAAAAAGTAGATTCGGCTTTTTCATCTTTTCTCCTTTTTCACCCGGCGGGGTGAGTATTCTTGAAAATCGTTCTATTTCTACCTGCGTTGCGCGATTTTGAGCGAGGAAAGCGCTCAACTGCATGAGTCCCGATCACACATCGGGAAAGTGAGTTCCGAGCATTAATCGGGAAAATGCCGAAGCTTGACCTTTGATTTCAGACCCTCTAGCCGGTTGCCGAGCGGTGCCGAGGTATCCGGCTTTGCCGGCTTAGGTTCCAGCTATTTCCCGTCATGGTCCGATGAGCCGGCATCTGCCAAGGGTTCCGGCCTCTTTCAAAGATGCGGATTCAACGGCGAAGCGTTCACGGTCCTTGCGGATCAATATATATATAAATATATATGTATACATGTGCCTGAAGGGCGGCATTAATGCTGTTTGCCCGCCGGCAGCAGCTAAGAAAAGGGAAACCGGTCGACTGGGACGGCCGTACACCGGCGGCTCTTCGACGTCGGGGCTCGCGGTTTCACCATCACCGATATATCGAGACCATGGCGGCTGTGGTGGGAGTGGATTTTTCACGGTTGGCACCGAAGGGACAGTTGTGGACTCTGTCCGACCAAACGTGGTGCACTGCCGATTTCGTGCGTTCGGGAAGACTGTCGTTCCCCGTAAGCGAGAGCCTTCGAAGAAGTGAACAACCTCCGCAAACCACCCAATTGGGTCCTCGCGTTCGTCGGTAGGTCGATCTCAAGATCCTTCTTGTACCGGGATAACTTCCCAACGTATATTGACGACATATGCCCCATATCTCTTCACCCAGGACCCAGTTGCAGAAACCTGAATCCGGGAGGAGTGAGCACATGATTACCGTAGATGCCGACATTTTGGGGGACCAGTTGGGCCGTTGTCTTGACTCGGTCAGGGCGGGGGAGGAAGTCGCAATTACCGAAAACGGCAGCATCATAGCCAGAATAGTACCGCAATCATCCGGGAAACGGGAGTACGAAGACGATCTGGCCGTGATGATGGCCAAGGGACTGGTTGATCTTCCTGCCAGACGGCCGGGGCACAATCGTAATCGCACGGTAATACCTCGAGAGGGGACGCCGATATCGGGACCGTTGCGGGGAGAATGACCACCGGGGGATTGCGACGATCGGCAGGTGTCTCAATCTGTCGATGCGCTGAGCGGACTCGAAGTGGCGAGATGGACCGGCGAATCCGACACTGTAACGAGTTATTCGACCCCGGTCATTGTCCGTTTCAGGAAGTTATCGGGCAGGCACTGATTAAGTCGGTCGGCGCCCGAAGTCCGACCGACAATTGGCGACGCGCTCTTTTCGATGCTCGAACGCTACGCGGAAACTCTGGAGTTTCTCTACCAGACGACCGTTCGGCGAAGGGAAGTCTCCGCATCGATGTCCACTACGTAGACTCCTCGACGGGGGAGTTCGAAGGATACGGCCGTTTTTCCGGATGCCACCGATTTTCGGGCGATCCGTCTGCCGGATATGCCGTACAGGGTTATGGCATTCACTTGAGATCCGGTGAGGGCCGAAAGCGTGACCGTCCCGTTCATTCGAGCGATACGCATACCCGAAATACCATCATCATGAAGCGCGGCCGGAGCTACGTTTGTCTCGGGAACACTGAATTTGCTGATAAAAACTCTCGCATGTGACACTTCGGGAATGGGAGGCTTGACTCCCGGCAAATCGGTATTGGCCGAATTACTCACGAGGTAAACGTTGCCTTTGGAATCGACGCCGATTCGCGATTCCGAAATGGGACGAAAAACGTCGTCGCCCCCGAAGTACGATCCCGCCAGGCGGTTGCCTGAAATGTCAAACATAGCGAAAAAAGCCATCCGATTGATCGTATGTTCGCTCATGTAGCCGTTGAAAGCTATTTTATCGTCGCTACGAGTTACACCGCTGAGGAAAATGACCTCATCGGTCGCTCGTACGCTGTGCGCCTCGTCGTTGACCTCGCCGCCATAGTATGTGGACCAGTTGATTTCACCGTCGAATGAGAACGACGCAAGAAAGCCGTCCGATCGCGCCATACGTTCAGGAACGCTGGTGCCGTCGGTGTATTTGCCCCCAAATGTGTTTTGAAAGCCATTGACGGCGATACCGTCATAGCTTGCCGTTTTTCCGGCAACATAGACGGCTGTGGAATTGACGGCGATATCCTTTGCAAAGTCGATATTGTCGCCTCCCAAATAGGTGCCCCAGATTCTCTCGCCGGCAGCACTGAATTTCATCAGGAAACAGTCATGCATATTGGAATAGGTTGCCTGGTGCGCGTCGGCATCGGCGATATCGTTCTCGCTCATAGTCGAAGCGAATACATACGCGTTGTCATCCGAATCGGCTGCTACCGAAGGTTGGTATTCCATGCCGTTTCCACCTATGTAGGTGGACCACATCAGGTCTCCGTCGCTACTGAATCTAGCGAGCACCAGGTCTCCGGCACCTCCACCGTAGGTCTCCTGATGAGCCTGATCCGTTGCCAGATCGTACGATATTTCCGCGGTTATTATGACATACAGGTCACCGTTGGAAAGCAATGCTATGTCCATACCTCGATCCATTCCGGTACCGCCGAACATAGTGCCCCAGATTCGTTTCCCCGATTGATCGAATTTCGCGATAAACGCATCGTCCCATCCATTGTTTTCCCTCTGGTGCGCTCCGGGTGTACTCATATGCGGATCATCGGTGTTCGTGTAGCCCACGACGTAGACATGTTCATCGTTCGCCTCGACGTCCATTATGCAATCAACACCTTCTACGCCGTAATACGTCCCCCACACCTGGGACCCATCACTCGAGAACTTCGCAAGGAAGCCGTCACTGCGGGCCGATTGTTCCCCGAGATTCATATCAGACGGTGTCATGTCCTTTTCTGTTTGGAACGTATTGCCCAGGGCGATGTCTTCCTGGCTGTTGGTTATACCCACTACGTAGGCGTGTCCGGCTCCATCAACGTAACACTCTTCAAGAGAGTTCGTCCCGGTCCCTCCGTAAACAGCCGTGTATTCCAGTTCGATGTCCTGCGAAAGTGCATTCGTGATAAGAATCGTCGATGTCAGGCAGAACCCAAGAACGGCTCTTTTCATCGTTCCCCCCTTTTGTGGTTTGTGTATCGCAAGTACCATGAGTCTGTCCGAAAACCCTGAAACTGATACCGACTCCCGTCTAAATCAGTTGCGTGCCCTCAAATATGCAGACTCAATTCGACAGGGCTCGGTGAATCACTCCGCTCGGTCACCAGGTGGCTCTCGTACCGGCCCAATTACCGATAATATACAGTGTAAAGC
>CAZEMW010000070.1:0-4171 GCA_964513105.1 uncultured Fibrobacterota bacterium | reverse complement strand
CCGTTACTGAACGAGACCATGTCGTTCCAGGCGGTCGTGACATAGAGTCCGTCTTCAAAAGAAAGGGGATAGCGTTCTATCGCGCCGACAGCGGTACCGGTCTCGTCAAGGCGTAGAAAGCAGAGAATTCCCTTTTCAAGCCACGAGACAAGATACCCGTCGCCATATGTACCGATTCGCGCATAGCCAGCATCGACACCTTCCGTGTTCGCAAGCGTCCGGCGATTCATGATACCCGTCGGACTGACGTGAACAAGAGTCGGGTTTGCGACGGTACTATCGGGAACATAGACAAAAAGAAACCCGCCGTCCGGGCCCGGGACCGGAGTGCCAAGCGACGGTAAATGGTTTTTGCCGGCTCCCGACGAGGCCAGAAGCGTCGACGGTTTACTTGTCAAGGGAGTCGCCCCCACCGAATAATAGATACCCGAGCCCGACCCTTCATGTCCGTCGCAGAGAGCGATCATGGTCTCCCCGTTGAACGCCAGTCGGCCTCCCTGGACGCTTTTGGCGCAGCCGTGAAGCCAGCCGCCGGCAACCCTGTTTCCGTTTCGGTCCAGATGAAGCATTCGGTTTGTGTACCGTGCCCCATCCTTTATGGTGAAGTATGCAGCCACTCCGTGTCCGGCTTTGTGAAGTTTGTTTATGGTCCCCAGGTGGGAGGCGTAATATGGGTCATCCTCCCGTTGCCCCGCCAGCGCTTTCCTGAAAATCTCCGCACCGCCCCACCCGATTCGGACAAACCACATGACCTCGCTCGTGTCGGCGACAAGCATCAGATATCCGCGATCGTCCGCAAGCAGCCCTTGAGCCGTGTGGCCTTCCGTGATAAAGTCCTCACCCAACACGGCCCCGTCGTGGGAAAGGCGCGTGAGATGAATGTTCTCCTTCGCATACTCCGACCAGGATACTACCATCCCGTCGGGGGTCTCCGCCAAAAGCAACGGGGACCCGGCGTACGACTCCTTGGCAAGAGGTACATGGGTCACGCTGAGAAGATCCACAATCCGGGTATTCGCACATGACGGATCCATGGGAGGTGACGCGGTATCGTTATGGTAAAACGACGAGGGTGGATACCGGGTGGCGCCTTCGGGAGACACTTCCACACGACCAATGCTGCTCGAGTCGCCGGCGGTCAGACTGTCGGTTTCGATGTATGTGGATTTCCAGCCCGCCCGAGGAACATCGATTTTCAATCGGTATTTCCCCTGCGGTATTCGTTGCAGAATAAAGGTATCGTCATCATCGTTAACCAATGCAATCCGAGGTAAACCCAGGGTTGTAACAAAAATCTCGGTAGAGACGGAATCGGCCCTTCCGACAACTCCGGAAATCGTGCCGTACGGACGTACGGTATTCGTACCCAGATCGTGAGAAGAACCCTTTTCGGTTATGCTGCAGCGCTTCAGGAGCCCGCGGTCATCTCTGTAAGCTATTTCTATGGCGTAGGTGCCGGTATCGAGCGAATCGAGTCTGAATGCTCCATAAGTGTCGGTACGCGTTTGTGGGATTCGGTCCGCGACGGCAAAAGTGTCTGCGGCGGCGGGGAAAAGATGGAAATGCTCGGGGTACACGAACACCGAAGCGTTTGCGGCGGGCTCACCGGTACACAAAACGGCCGTTCCGACAACCGTGCAACTATTCGTTGTTTCAGACCCGTTACCGGCCACCGGTGTCGAAGTCGGAGAACAAGACACGAATAGCGACAGGGTCGCCAATAAGCCAATAAGTAAGGGAGCAGTCCTGTTTGTCGGTCGCATTACTTTCGGTTTCTATTCCGCCGAGTCAGAGGGAACAACTGTACATTACACTGATAGACCTCATCGGCCCCTTCGTCCTCCTGTGCC
Organism: uncultured Fibrobacterota bacterium; assembly: GCA_964513105.1. Lineage (GTDB taxonomy): Bacteria > Fibrobacterota > Chitinivibrionia > Chitinivibrionales > CAYFVL01 > CAYFVL01. The sequence goes on along the minus strand of CAZEMW010000070.1, from coordinate 2,321 downwards.
AGAAGCAGGGCTCTGCGTCGGAAATCCGCGGCAAGTTGCCGGATCTTCTCAAACGTCTTTTCGGATATTCCAAGGGTAAGAGTGGACATATCCCGCTCCGGGCGAGGGAAACGATGAATGGCTTCCCAGGCCAGCTTCATCGTCTCCTGTTGGAATTGAGCCGTTGCCAGAGCACGCACAGTTTCTCCCGAAGAAATAAGCTTGTTTGTAGTTCTACATATATTGTTGTCGTCTCGAATGACCAGACCGATACTTTCCAGCAGCGCAACCGATTCCTTTGCTTCCTCGACGCTTATCGGTGGTGCGACTTTCTCCGCGAGCCATTCATAGTCGTCGGAAAACGAATACAGGTCCAGCAACGACCATATAACACTATGATACCATGCCGAATAGAAAGATTGTTGTGATTCCCCGAGAGAGGCAATCATTTCGGCCCTGCGGTACGTGAGCATTTCATCCGAATACCGTTTTTGATCCCCAAGGCTTCGGGCCTGGTTGAAGAGTACCAGCGCTTCGAAGTAGCGGGTTTCATTGGGGGTGTGCCGAAGCACGCCGGAGAGGCTTTTGGCCGTTTCCGCGGACATGCCTTTTTTGCCCGACAGTATTACCGTCATCCAGGATGAAGAGTTGATCCCTACCCGCTGAGCAAACCATCGGTTTGAGGCCGGTTTTCCAATTTTTTTGCGGTACTGAATCAGATCCCGAAGATATGCACGGTAATCGCTGTATGCGTACAGATTCGGTATTTCGTTTTTTGGGTTCGCGGAGTCCATTTATTTAATATAACGTTTTCGGGCGCCGTTCGGCTATGCGCACCCAAATACACGCTCACCGCCGTAGAGCAAAGCCACCTCTTTCTCATCCAACGATTCCCGATTGTTGTGTGAACGTCTGCACTAAATAGTCTTACACTAAACAGTATTGCACTGAATAGTGTGATAATCGTATTTTCTACGTGCGCGACACTACTTTCTTACTGCCGGAGCAAAGCATGAATCCTTTCAGGTATGGGCAGGTCGTTTCCAAAAAGCATTACTGCCAAAGACCGTCACTCGAAAAGGCGCTCAAAACAAAACTGAACGACGGACAGAATGTGTACATCGAAGGGGAGCGACGGACGGGCAAAACGTCGCTGATTTTCGAAACCGTGCGCAAAATGAAGGGCAAAAAGGTCCTGTATATCGATCTCATGGAGGTGAAATCCGTTGGGGACGTTTTCAAAAGAGTCCTGAACGCAATTGTCACCGCTCAGCGCAATTCCGCTTCTCTTCAAAGCTTCCTGCAAAGCATTGCCGCTCTCAGGCCGGCGATGACATTTGATCCGATTACCGGGTTGCCCACAGTGTCGATCGACCGCTCTCGTGAGTATCATGCCGACTCGATTGAGGGCCTCTTCGACATGTTCGCCCGCACGGAATTCAGAAATGCCGTTATCGTGATGGATGAGTTCCAGGACATCCGGAACCTCCCGGATTTCCCTCAAGTCTGTGCGATCATGCGGAGCAAGATTCAGTTCATCGAGCTAACGCCGTTTGTCTTCTGCGGCAGTTTTCGAACGAAAATGCACACGATATTCAATGATCCCGAGAGCCCGTTTTTCAAATCGGCGCTACCGATCGAGGTGGGATTGATCGAGGAGGCGGCATTCAGAAAATTTCTCCGTGAAAAGTTCAGGACTGCGGAGCTTGAGATATCATCGGATACCCTTGAAGCGATGTTGAGGATAACGGGCGGGAACCCCGGCGATACACAGCAACTCGGAGCGGCGCTGGTTGATATCAAAGACCGTGGCGACCGCATCGATGAAGACGCCCTTCGAGCGGGGTTGTTGCAGATTTTTGCCGAGGAGCATAAGGGCTATGAAGCGCATCTGGCGCGCATCACCGGTATTCAATTGAAATGCCTGGAGACGGTCGCACGACTTGGCGGGAAGGGGGTCACGTCGAAATCGTTCATGGAGCATTCCGGTATATCACAGCCTTCCACCATAAAGAAGTCCCTGCAACGGCTTGAGGACTTGAAAATCGTGTACAACTACAACGGCGAATACCGGTTTCTGAATCCGTTTTTTGCGCAGTGGCTAATGATGAAGAACTACTGACTTTCGATACGCGTCCCGGGCCGGCATAGCCGGAAGGTCAAAGGTCAGACTTCGACGCCGCTCAGTCACCGAAGGTCAAAGGTCAAAGATCAAAGATCAAAGATCAGACTTCGGCACAGCGCTCCGCTCAGTTACCTGACAGAAAGAACCTTGGTGGACAAATAGTACGCTAAAACCTGTGCTGCGATGCACTGCGGCGCGCTGCGTTGCACTGCGATGC
>CAZEMW010000069.1:0-9818 GCA_964513105.1 uncultured Fibrobacterota bacterium | reverse complement strand
TAGCGGAAATCTCGTAATCGCCCCGCTTCACCGCACCGTACAACCTATTGCCCATCATATATCCAAGCTGTGTTGCGGTAATGTGTGTGAGAATGCTTCGGGAGCGATACAGATCCTCAAATGCCCTGGAATACTCGGCCGCGTCCAGGGTTCTGCATTCGAGAGACTGATGTTGAATGAGCCGTCTGCTCACCGGAACTTTCATTCGGTCTTCGCGACCTCGGGCCGTTCCTCCGGTGGAGTGAAGATATTCCTTGAGCCCCTGCAGAGTCGGGGCTTTTCTTTTTTCGTTTATCAGTTTCGAGCCGAAAAAGGCAAGTGTCTCACTCATGACTGTACGATAAAATCGGTCAAACGGGCTCACTCTTGCGACAAGTCGCCCACGGTGCGCGGCATTGACGAAGTGGGCGGCCTCTTCGGCAGCCATATTGAGGCTCGATGTGGGAAGGTATATCAGATAGGCATCCACTCCCGACCGCTCGTATTCGATCATGAATGCTTCGGAAGCCGCCATTTTTCTCTTGATATCCGGCAGAAGCCTCCGTAGGCTCCGGGAGCGGTACAGGTAGCCGACAAAGTCGAGTTCCGTTCCATAGTGGACATCCAGGTTCTGCACCGCATCGTCGGGATGCGGTAACTCCAGAATTGTGCAGATTGTCTGCGCCAGCGCCGGCACCGATGTTTCCTCGGACTCCTCGGAGCTCTCCTCCCAAGCCGGATGAACGGGGTAATAGGCATCGTCGGAGTGCTCCAGCCGGCTCAGGTACGACTGAAGCTTATTCGCCGGCGTGGTGTTCATCAGACAGTAGCTCTCGTGGTCGATTTTGAGCACGTCGGTGTCTTCGAGATGCTGTTCCGTCAAGCGCCAGTACAAATTGTCGGCATTCTGGTAGATAATCGTGCGCGTGTGATCGATATCGAGTTGTTTCAGGTTTCGGGTGACCAGGCGGGGGAGATGATTCGGGGAGATGTGAAAGTCACCGTCGACTACGTAGACCAGCGCACCGGGATTATCGATATGGGCTCGCGCTATGATTTGTGAAGCGTATTCGTCTCGCTGCACGATTTGGTTATTCTTGCCGTGCGCGCATGTATTGATACCATAGACCGGTATTTGGTGCTCTCTGCATATGTCAAATACCGGAATCCAGCATTGCCATTTGAAACCCCATTTACGGGCAAAGTCGATTTTGCGGAGAAACGTCTGATCATCCAGCGTTCCGGCGAGGTATGCATCGATATGCCTCTGATCCTCTCCGTGAAATACTTCAACGCACAAGACAAGCATCCGACGTTTCACGAGCGTTCGAAGCATCCGGACGACGGATCGTTGAGATTGCCGAAGGGTGTGGTAGTCACCATGGTACACGATATCGCTCTGTGCCGCACGGGCGAAGAGCTCCTCGCGGGAAGCAGTCGATTCGTATCGGCGTAGACAGCGTTTGTATTCACGCTCGTATTTCTTCACGAGCTGCCCGTCGATCAGCGATTCGCGAATCCGGCGCAGGTTGCGGTTGTAGGCCCTTTTCTGCAGTTGAATGAGCTGTTCACGAAAATCCGCCATTATGGTTTGTTGCTTGTTTGATGGTTACCTGTTCACCTGCGCATATTGTTGCGTGGGAACCGCCGCGGGAAGCGGTCAAAACGTCTGCTTCCCACACCGTGCCGCCTACAAAGTACTCGTTGATGTCGGGCTCGAGAATACAGAACGTTTTCTCCTCGCCCCGTTATTCACTTGCGGCTCACCCGTGTTTTCAATGCGACATTGATTCCCGTCGGTTGCTCGGGGACTTCAATCCAAAGCGCATTCAGAGGGGACCGCCACACCTGTCCGCCCTGAAATGTCACCTCGCTTTGCAAGATCAGTGCCTGTCGACCGGGAGGCACCAGGAGATCGATTGTGCTTTCGGGAAAAAGCGTGAATTCGGTCTGTTGGTAGGTATTCGGGTCGAGAAGGCTTCCCATGTAGGTGAAATCACGGGGAGAGCGAATTCGCAGAATCGAGAGATTGTTGTTCATTGCGTCCATCGCCTGGGCCGCGACGGCGCCGGAATCGTGCGCGATCGGATAGAACGCCTGTGTAAACCGGTGACGGTACGAGGACGAATCAAGTGGGATGAGGGAATCACTGAGAAGCAGGTGTTCGTTTTCGACTGCAGAGGAACAGCGCGCAATGCCGCCGAGAGCCTGAAAGGCCTTCTCGTTGGTTGTCGACCGACCTTCCGAAACCCATTCGACATATTGGTCTATACGTTTCCGGTATGATTCTCGGTTAAGAACCCCGGCGCGTCCTTCATCGGGGTATTCCAGAAAACGAGTTTCATCGAGAAGGGCCTCGAGGTAGTGTTCACATGCTTGCCTCGTATCACCCTGCTTCTCCGCTCGAATCGCACGGTCTATCGGGCTTTCCGGCCGGAAGAAAAGAAACCCAAACACCACGGCTGCGGCAATGACGATTCCCGCCACCAGAGCCTTCATACGTACCTCCGTTCCCGTAAGGTCATACCATTTCAGTTGCTCTGTGCCGAAATATACTATTTTCGAAATCGAAAGTCGCTCCGGTCGGGAACTGCTCGAGTTCGGCGGCCCAACGGTTCACATTTAACCTGGTCCATTGCTTAATGACATCCTTCAAAACATCAAACTGTTGTCTGCTTGCGGCTTTTGTTGCGACGCTGCTTTCTCTCGCCTGCAGCACCTCCCGCCCGGTGCTCTATCGCCACAAGGAATCGAGAGAATTGCTCTCCAACGCCGAACGCATTGCCTATGTCCCGCGCCGGGAAGTCGACATACGGTACCGAGACAACACACGTGCTCTTCCCGATTCTCAGTTTTCCGATACGTTTTTCATAGAAACGGTGAATGCTCTGCTGAAGTATGAGCTGTCGCAGCAGTTCGGGACGGTCATCGGGGTATCGGATGATCTGGTTGACTCCCTCGGAGAAAGCGTTCTCGGGTATTCACGCATCTCGGGCGATACTACCGATTACCCAATAGCCGCCGGTGCGATTCGGACGATTGCCGAAAGTGCCGGGGCCGAATTGGTTTTCGTACCCTACTCCGTGCAGGTACGCCACTCAACGTATCAGCCGGATACCTGGCGTACGCAGGGCCCGTCGTACGAACGGCCGACTTCCATTTCCGCGATGAGTTCATTGCTCGGTCAGATATGGGGCGCCGACGGCACCTTACTGTATGAGCGAATCTCAGTCAAGGATGCAGGGCGACCAATCCTGTATAACTTGCTGCGGAAAAGAGAGCCCGATGAAGATATCGTGCGGTATGCGAAACGCGTTTACTCCGCACCGATGGTCAAGGCGCTGTATCGGGCAATTCAGTTTGTAATTCAAGGGATTTGAATTACGGGATATGCTTGTCCAAAAAACTGATGCTCGATTTTCCGTTCGTGATGCCGCGGCGATTCCGACTTCTGTTTCGCCTGAAGAATTGATGCGAAGACGTTTTACCGTGAACATATCAATCGAACTCTCATTCGAAAGGACGCAGGTTCCATGAAACGGATTGTCATCTGCAGTGACGGTACCTGGAATTCTCCCGAAAAAGAGCTGGTCTCAAACGTAACCAAGACCGCTCGTGCGATTCTCCCAACCGACAAGCAGGGAGTGGTGCAGACCGTCTTCTACGATTGGGGGCTGGGTTCCTACCATGATGAGAAAGTGGCCGGAATTACAGGTAAAGGTATCGACAAAAACATTCGTGACGGGTACCGGTTTCTGGTTCACAACTATCAGACCGGCGATGAGATCTACCTGTTCGGATATAGTCGGGGAGCGTATACGGCCCGAAGTCTTGGGGGATTCATTCGCAATTGCGGAATTCTCAAGAGCGCTCATGCCGACAGAATACCCGAAGCCTACAATCTGTATCGGAATCGTCGTGAAAAGCCCGGGCAGGAAAAGTCGAAAACGTTTCGCCGCAGCTACTCCTACCAGCCCAATATCACGTTCATGGGCGTATGGGATACGGTGGGTGCTCTGGGAATACCACTCAATATTCTTGAAGACAACAATCTGAAGAAATATGAGTTTCACGATACTTCTCTGAGCCGAATCATCAAATACGGGTGTCATGCAATGGGGATCGATGAGAGGCGCGAAGATTTTCGACCTACCTACTGGATCGGCAGTCCCCGTCGTGGACAAACCATAAAGCAAGCCTGGTTTGCAGGTACTCACGGAAATGTCGGGGGAGGTTTGAAGGATACCGGGCTTTCAGACATTACCCTGCACTGGATGCTGACCCACGCGGAAAAAGCGGGCCTTGCGATCAACAAAACCTACCTTCGGCGAACAATGCATTCCAATCCCAAAGGACGAATACATCAGAGCCGAACCGGAATTTACAAGTTCCGTCCCACCTACGACCGACCGATCGGTATGCTGGGGCCGAAGCTGGAGGAGATACATCCGTCGGTGAAGAAACGCTGGGACGCGATCAATTCATACCGTCCGAAAAATCTGGAGAGGTGTCTGGAGCAGAATCGGCTGGAGTGGTAGTACTTTCAGGACCATAAGGTCCCCCGGGGTCGGACTCGTCCGACGAGTCCGGCCGGCCCGGCGTCCGCCGGAGCACCCAAACAGACCCCCCCTATTATCCGGAGCTGAGTGCATCCCCCGTCATTTATGCCGGCATTATGCATAAAAAAACTGCATAATAGGGAGAGCTGCCGGCAAGCGCGCAACCACACCACTCAACCCCGGGAGGACATCAATGCCGCTAATCACCTGGAACGATCAACTGAGCGTGAACATCGGAATTATCGACTCTCAGCACCGGAAACTGGTGGAAATGATCAACAAGCTTCACGACGCGATGAAAGCCGGTGAGGCGAAAGACTCTCTGAGAAGCATCGTCTCCGGTTTAGTGCAGTACACCGGCTCGCATTTCCAGACAGAAGAGCGCTATTTCGACCAGTTCGGGTACTCCGATACCGCCGCACACAAGAAAGAGCACGCCGAATTCGTGCAGAAAGTTTCCGAATTCAAGCAGGGGCTGGATACGGGGGCGCTGACTTTATCGATCGAGGTGATGCAGTTTCTGAGCAATTGGCTCAAGAACCACATCAAGGGGACCGACCAAAAATATGTCGAGTGTTTTCAGCAGAATGGGTTGAGATAGGTCGCGCTTACGAGCCGGAGGCCGACACGTCTAGATGATATTCCCGTGGGCAATCGAAGGATGGCGGGTGGGGGATATGTCGAGTTTCGACCGGCTTGAGACGGTTATTCGCCCCGTGTTTCAGGGCTCACAATGATGATTGCCCAACTCTCTATTCAGGAATATGTTAAGCACGGTTCGAATTGCCACAATTGATCCTAGAATGATCAGCTCGTCGAACGTGGGAGTGATTACGGTTCGAATGATGTCGGCGGCGACAAGGACCTCCAGACCCAGGAGGAGGTAGGAGCCCATGTGAATCCGAAGGTGCTCGCGGTCTCTGCAGATGTTTTCGCCGCGCATGCGCCTGGTCTCAAGGTACGCCAGACGAGCCGCTCCGGTCACCACGCCCCAGACAATAATCGCCACTCCGATACCACCAAGTGCGTATTCGACATATTCGAGAAAGTGCATCATAGAAGGGAATATACGCCCCGGAACGCTACCGACGAAATCTGTGCGTCATTGCATCAGCCTTTCCGGGAGAACCCGGTTGCTCGCGGACACGCCTCTCGGCACCTGCGACACTCCTCGCGGACCACCAACGATTGTGGAGCCCGGTCGCGAGATCCTCTCGACGTTGCAACGACCTCTCTGCCGGGCCTCCTGCCTCGGGCGCCCCGGAAAAGGAGACAACGAGGACCCATTTGTTAGAAAATCGTTAGACTCTCCGCTTCCGAGAATTCGGTTGACTCTCATTCACGGGAAAAATATACTCAACATACCTGTCGCGGGTGGTTGAACTGCCCCCTCCGTTTGACTCCCCATACCAGACGAAGCTATTTTGTCATCAACTCGGTTGGTCGATTCCTCCAGCGAAAGCCTTTGAACCGTTATGTCGTTTTTTACCATTGTACTTGTCGTGGCGGCCCTTGCCTTTCTGTTTTACTTGTGGAGGAGTTCTCAAAAGAAATCGTCTCCTCAAACGAATTCAAGCTCACCCAAATCGCTGTCTATCGAAAATGTCGAGCCCGGTGGAGTGTTCAGCGTCGCAGGAGTCGGACCTGAGCTTCGGGATATCGACCTTGTGGTGGATGCCCGACATGAGTATCGTCAGGGTGGGTTCAAGTGGCATGAGCTCGAATGCAGCGCCGGTGACGAGAAATTCTGGGTCGAAGTGGAGAAAGACGACGAGCTTGAGATCGGTATCACTCTCAAAAAGCTCAAGCTGAGCGATCTTGGCGTTTCTAAATCCGATTTGGAAAAGATCGACGATACCGAAGAGGGCACGATTGAATACGACGGGATTCAATATGAATATGAAGACTCGGGGAAAGCGGAGTTTCTGAGAGACGGCAAAGCCGACGAAGCCGAGGAGTTCTACTTCTGGGACTTTGAGTCCGAAGACGAGCAGCATTTCGTTTCGGTGGAGCGGTGGTCCGACGGCTCTTATGAGGCTTCATACTCGGAGCCGCTCAAAGCGTCTCAGATTTCGGTGTTTTCACTGAAGCCTTCTCCCGAGACGGCGTCATAGGCTCCCGATCGGGTCCGATCGCGGTGCCCGGTTGCACGAATAAAGGAAAAAATATGGTTTGGATGCAGTTGGAACTGTTGCAGGCGACCAGTTTTCTTGGCCTGTTTCTGGCGATACTTGTTCTCGCCAAGCTTGCCAATGATCTTTTGACCCCCTACTCAATCGACCTGCAGCTCACGAAGCGGGATAATCTAGCGCTGTCGGTCAGTCTCGCCGGTTATTTTATTGCGGTCGTCATAGTGTTCCTGGGAGCATTGCTGGGGCCGTCACGAGGCCTTGCAATCGATCTGCTGTCGGTCGGCGGGTATTCCATCGGTGGCTTGTTGCTTCTGAATGTGTCTCGCTTTGTCAATGACAAGCTGATTCTGCGGAAGTTCAGCAACGTCAAAGAAATTATCGAAGACCAGAACACGGGAACCGGAGCCGTCCAGTTCGGCTCCTATGTGGCATCCGGGTGTATCATCGCGGGAGCGATTCACGGGGTGGGTGGCGGACCTCTCAGCGCGTTGGTCTTTTTCGTGCTTTCGCAAATTCTGCTTGTTATATTCGGTCTTCTGTATAACGCCCTGACTCCCTACGATGTGCACGAAGAGATCGAAAAAGACAATGTCGCAGCCGGTGTCGCCTTCGGAGGGGGACTGGTCGCTCTGGGAATCGTGCTCATGCGCGCTTCATCGGGCAGCTTTGTCGGCTGGGGAGTTAACCTGCGGAATTTTGGCATCGATGCCGCGTTGATCTTTGTGCTGCTTCCGCTAATGAGGGTTTTCTTCGACAGAATAATTCTTCCCGGAGCACGACTTGACACCGAGATTTCAAAGGACCGAAATGTCGGTGCCGCATTCCTTGAAGCCGGTGTTATGGTAAGTTTTTCTTCAGTTTTGTTCTTTCTCATGGCATAGCAGAGACCTGCATTCGGAAAAGAAATTATGGATTTGGAATCTTTGGAAAAACTCGAGCCGCAACAGCGGAAGAAACACTATGCCGCCGTGCTCGTCGTATTCGCACTGGTAAGTCTGGTTACGGCGATCTTTATGAATGCCGATGCCGGTAAGAAACAACGGTTCACCGTTCCCGCCGACGGAAGCGGGAAACCGCATCCGATCGAGGTGCGCGAAGATCGATCGGTGTACGTGTTCGAGGTGCGACAGAGCACGGCCGGTATGAGAGACAATGTCGACTGGAGTGCGGTGACCTGCGAAGTACTCGACAAGAAGGGTAATTACCTTTTCGGTTTCGGCGACGAATTCTGGAGTGCTTCGGGATACGACAGCGACGGCAGTTGGTCGGAAACGAAAAACAAATACAAGATGAAAGTGACGTTTCGGAAAAAGGGTACCTACCTTCTGGACCTGAAAACTGAGAGGTCCAACACGAGCGCTCAAAAGCCCGTGCAGGTAACCGTCACGAAAAAAGCCGCGAGTGCGCTGCCGTTTCTATGGGCGGGTATATTCGCGCTTGTCGGTGGAGTAATAATGGCCGCGGCCGCGAATCCGCAAATGTTCGAAGGGGCGAGCTAATGGATAATCACAAAAAAAAACTGTTCGGATTGATCGGCGTGCTTGCCGTGGTGTACGTGCTCCTTATGTTCGTAAGCCTTAGAGGGTGGGGGTACCCCGGGTATCGCGGCTACGCCCGTGGCGGAACCTTTCTGTACTGGGGTGGGCCGCGTGGTTTCTATCCGGGTCAGTCGGTTCGCGGTGGAAGTGTCGGTGGAACGAGGGCTCTGGGCGGCGGTCCGCAGGCGGGCAAATAGTGCCTGTTCGAAAAAGCCCTCGAACCGACCCCGAGTCGCGATATCATTCGGAAAGGTGGCCGTTTTCGGGCCGAAATCGCAGGTCCATTTAAACTCCGCTCGCTTCGTCACCGCTCTGTACGGCACGATGACCGGCGGTGACAGGCTCCAAACAGGTAATCCGCATTTACGATAAGAAAAGCAGTACCGCAATCCCGAGGAAGTATGTCTGAACACAATCCGGTCCGCAAAGAAGCCGGCATTCTTATCATGTCGGTGTTTATCGCCGGCCTTTGTTCCATTGTTTACGAATTGCTCATCTCGACAACCACCTCCTATTTCCTCGGCGACAGCATAAAGCAGTTCTCCATAACTATCGGCCTCTACATGGCTGCGATGGGAATCGGTGCGTACATCTCGCGCGGTTTTAAAGGTGCTCTTCTGCCCCCATTTGTCGTAGTCGAAATCGTGCTGGGATTCCTTGGCGGGATATCCATCCCGATCCTCTACCTCGTGTACGCGGCGGCCGCGGATTCGTATTATGCAGTTATGGTCCTCCTGGTACTGGGCATCGGTGTGCTTATCGGCCTGGAGGTTCCGCTTCTTACGCGCATAATGGAGCGGTACTACACTCTGAAAGTCAATATTTCCAACGTTCTGAGTCTGGACTATTTCGGCGCACTGGTCGCAACCCTGCTCTTTCCGTTTGTGATTATGCCCTTTGTCGGCATTTTCAGAAGCTCCCTGGTGTTCGGACTGGTGAATATGACTATCGGGTATATGGTTCTGTGGGGGTTTCGAAAAGCGTTTTCACCCGGGCTCTATCGTACCTTTGTGGCAGCGGCGGTGGTCGCCGGAATCATACTTGCCGCGCTCTTTGTCGCATCGCCGTCGCTTACGGGGCTTTGGAGCAAATCGCTGTATACCGACCAGATCATCTATGAAAAACAGACGCAGTATCAGCGATTGGTTCTCACCCGGGATCGGGACGATGTGCGATTGTTCATAAACGGAAATCTGCAGTTTTCTACGATGGACGAATACCGGTATCATGAATCGTTAGTGCACACTCCGTTTCGCGGCATGGGGGAGCGCTTGCGCAATGTCCTGGTGCTGGGGGGCGGCGACGGCCTGGTTGCACGGGAGCTTCTGAAATACGAGTCGATCGATTCAGTTGTCATTGTCGATCTCGATCCGAGGATGACCGAGATTGCGCGGACGAACAACTGGATGAAAAAAGTCAACGAGGGAAGCCTGTTGGATCCGCGGGTGGTGGTGATCAATACCGATGCGTTCAATTTCGTGAAGAACGGCGGAGGGAAATTTGACGCCGTTATAGCCGATTTACCCGATCCAAGCACCGTATCGCTGGCCCGACTGTACAGCTTTGAGTTCTACCAGCTTGTTCACTCTCGGCTGACGCAGGGCGGGGTG